>CALQJH020000056.1 GCA_943330835.2 Candidatus Kuenenia stuttgartensis | reverse complement strand
TTAAGTGGGGCTGCTTATGAAAATATTGAAAATAGCGCCCTTGAAGAACTTGTAGTTTGTGATACCATCCCACTAAGAAAGCATGTTGATAAGATAAAAGTACTTTCTGTGGATGAGTTATTCGCCGTGGCATTAAGGAATGCCTATGAAAACAAGAGTATCAACAGCTTATTCCTGAGATCCAGAGCACCAAGAGAAAAGAAATAATATTCCTGACTTAAAGCCATAGATACTCGATTCAACGTGCTCCATAAAAGCCATGTCCCTGCTGTTTTGCCTTTTTTTGTTCATTTTACTCGTAGTTATTATTAAAATAGCATACCTTCGCGCCTCACAAAAATTGAATAATAATGAAAACAATTACAATCGAAGGTCAGCTGAGGACCGAAAGCGGAAAAAAAGCCACCCGCCAACTTCGCTCTCAGAAACTCGTGCCAGGTGTAATTTATGGCGGTAAAACAGAAGTTAATTTTTCTGCACTTGCAACTGCTTTTAAATCTATCGTTTACACACCTGAATTTATGTTTGCACTAGTTACTGTTGAGGGGAACTCCTACAAATGTATTTTGAAAGACTTACAATTTGATAAGGTTACTGATGCATTAATTCACGTAGATTTCTTAGAGTTGGTAGAAGATAAAAAAGTTATCGCAACTTTACCTTTGAAATATGTTGGAACTCCAGCAGGGGTTAAAGCAGGGGGTAAATTGGTTACTAAAATGAAATCTATCAAGGTAAAGACGCTCCCTAAATTTCTTAAGGAATTTATTGAAGTCGATCTATCTGAATTGCAACTTAACGAGAACGTTAGAGTTGAAAATATTATCGCAGAAAATATGGAAGTAATGAATTCGCCAAGAATTCCTATCGCTTCTGTAACCATGACGCGTCAATTGAAACAGGAAGAAGCTTCTGCTCCTAAAGCTGGCGCCGCTGCTCCTAAAGCCGCTGCTGCTGCAAAAAAATAAAAAATTGAACAATTCTTATATAAAGGCCCTTTTTAAAGGGCCTTTATTATTTTACGGAAGTTGCTAAACTTAGCATCTCAACTCTGAATGCGTTTATTTACCTTTGCGTCTCTAAAATTTATTATAATGGGAATGGATAGAAATACTTTGATTGGGTTTGTTTTGATTGGAGCTTTGCTGATTGCAATGTTTGCTATCAATAGTAAAAATAGACTCGCTTACGAAGGCGAACAAAATAGAATTACCGATTCTATCGCCAAAATGCAAAAATCTAAAGTTGTAGCAAATCTCGATAAAAGTGACAGCACAAAGGTTGATTCTTTGAGAAGAGTAAATACTTCTGGTGGATTTCAAACAACAAACAACCAGGAAATCCTTTCTGTTATAGAAAACGAAGTGATAAAAGTGACGTTCACGAATAAAGGGGCGCAGCCGAAATCAGTTGAATTGAAAAAGTATAAAAAATCCAATAATACTCCTGTCATACTCAACGAAGCAGATTTTAATAAAATATCGTACCGCATTAATTCAGCCGAAAATCGTAGTAATGATATTGAGAATATTGCGTTTAAGACTTTACCCGTAGTTACAAATGCTGATAATAGTAAAACAATCAGTTTCGAGACTGGCGATACTATGGGTAGAAAAATAATCCACCAATATATAATCAGGCCCAATAATTATATGCTCGATTTTAATATTTTGGTGGATGGAGCAAATGATGTCTTTACACAAAATGCTGTGCATTTTACTTGGCAAACTGAAGCCTCTCCAATTGAAAAAGACCATGCTTATGAATTGACGCAAAGTCATCTTTGTTTTCTGGAAGACAATGATTTCGATTTTGAATATTTAGGAAAACAAGACAATAAAAACTTTACCAAAAGTATTAACTGGATTGGGGTAAAACAACAGTTTTTCGCATCTGCATTAATTGCAAAGAATAAATTTGCTTCTGTATCTACTTCATGGATGATTCCTGTAGATACCAGCAGCCATTACTTAGCGAGGGTTACTACCATGGCTCAATACAATCTTCCTGCTGGATACAAAGCTAATATTCCGCTGGAACTTTATTTCGGGCCAAGTGATTACAATATTTTAAAACAATACAATAATGGGTTGGAAAATATTGTTCCTTATGGAAGTGGGATATTCTCCTTCGTTAAGTATATAAACAGATATTTCCTTTTGCCTGTATTCGATTTTATTCAAAGGAATATTGCCAGTATGGGTATTGTGATTTTGTTGCTAACATTATTGATCAGGCTCATTACTTCTCCGATACTTTATAAGAGCTATTTAAGTGGAGCAAAGATGAAGGTGTTAAAGCCTGAAGTAGACGCACTAAGAGCAAAGTACAAGGATGATCAACAAACTTTCGGAATGGAACAAATGAAGTTATGGAAAAGCGCAGGCGTAAGCCCCTTAGGCGGTTGCCTCCCTGCTTTGTTGCAGATTCCTATCTTTATGTCTCTCTACTATTTCTTCCAATCTAATATTGATTTAAGAGGAAAGAGCTTTTTGTGGGCTAAAGATCTAGCTGCCTATGATTCTATAGCAAAAATTCCATTTGAAATTCCTTTTTACGGAGATCATGTGAGCTTGTTTACTTTAACTGCGGTGATTACGAGTTTAGTGATATCATTATATAGTATGAACAATATGCAGGATAATAGCAATCCTTTGATGAAGTATATGCCTTACATTTTTCCTATATTATTATTAGGAGTTTTCAATAAACTTCCTTCCGCATTAACATGGTATTATACCATATCTAATACCATCACTTTAATCTTGCAAATCGTTATCCAAAAGTATATTATCGATCATGATAAAATTATGGCTGAAATGACTGAAAACAGAAAGAAGCCAGTAAAGAAATCTAAAATACAGGAACGAATTGAAACTATGCAACAAAGTCAAAAGAAAATCCAAGAAATGAAGAATAAAGGAAAATAGAAGTATTAACTTTTTGAATTAAGCTGCATTTTAATGATGCGGCTTTTTTTATGTGTTAAAGCTTCTTTTGTAGTTAATCTTTGCGTTATCTTTATATGCGTTAATTATTAAACAATGAGAAAATCTATCTGGCTATTCAATGTAATTGTTTGCATGAATGCTGTAAATGTTTCTGCACAACAATATATAAATGATGCGACACTCAACTATCTTGTTTCTGTAAAATCAGCAACCAATACTGATTTGTCAAAACCATTCCAATATAATTTGTATATCAAAGGCGGACTTAGCAGAACGGATTTTAGAAGCGCATTAGGTACAGAGTCAACAATTTTTGACAACAAACAACAGCAAGGGGTGATATTGAAAGAATACAGCAATCAAAAATTAATGATTAAACTGAATGGAGAAAACTGGACGGATAAAACTAAACTATTTTCCCATTTGAAATTTAATGTGGATGGGGAAGAAAAAAAAATCAGCGGATTTTCGTGTAAGAAAGCAACCGCAACTTTACCTAATGGAGAGAACCTGGTAGTCTATTTTGCTGCTGATTTCATTATGAATAATACTAATTGCAATAATTGTTTCCCAACAATAGCTGGGTTGGTCGTAAAATTTGAACGCAGTACCCCTAATGCAAGTTTCGAATACACTTTACAACACATAGACTATGATATTGTTTCTTCGGCTGTTTTCGAATTACCTAAAGCTGGCTATAGAACGTTGACTTATGAGGAAGCACTAAAATTAAATAAAGGGGAATAGCGGTAATAAAAAAACCACTGGTTTAAAGTGGTTATTTATTTGCTTTTATAATTAATTTGAATCCTGTGTATCCTTGTTTAACTTCAGGAATGATTATTTTTCGTTTGTTTTGTATGAGATACAAAGTGTTGCCTTTTTGATAAGTACTTATTGAATGGGCCATCAATATGTTCTTTTCAAGATTATTTCCTAAATAGAGGGTGTTTTTAAAATTCAGTCCAGATTTTAAATTATAAGCTAGGTCGCTCTTGAATGATTTATTAGTAGAAATATTAAGTAATACTTTGTTTTTCGCTTTCTTTCTTACGCCTCTGTCTGCAAATGAGTTCATCATATTACTTGAAAGAAGTGTTAACAGTAGTATCGTTTTTATTGTTTGTTTCATTTTGTAATATCACTTACAAAAACAAATATATCGCATTAATTCAGAAATTCCAATGAATTTCATCATTTATTTCGTTTTTTTATAAATTTACATACAGTTGGTATTATTACAGACTTTGATTAGATTACAATATATTTTCAACGCATGAGCAGGAATCCCTACAATGAAGATAAAGAAGCATTTAAAGAACTCCTTGAAAATTACGACAATTTGAAAGGGGGCAGGGATGCTTTTTTTATTGAGGAAGAGGGCTTTGAGCGGATTATTGAACATTTCAATGAGAATGAAAAATATACCGAAGCATTAGAAGCTGCTGAAATGGCTGTAGTTCAATTTTCTTTTTCTGCAACAATCTTAATTTTAAAAGCAGATATTTTAGTTTCGCTAAAAAGATTCGAAGAAGCCTTATTCATTTTAGAAAAAGCTGTATTGCTAGATCGGAATGACCCCATCTTATACATCATCAAAACAGATGCCTTGCTGGCGCTTGACAGACAAGATGAAGCTGTTGAATTACTTGAAACAGCATTGGAATTATTTGATTCGGAAGAGAAAGTAAATTTACTATTTGAATTGGCGGATGTTTATGATGATTATGAATGCTTTGACAAAGTATTTGATTGTCTTAAATTGATTCTGGATCAGCAGCCGGACAATGAAGAGGCCTTATACAAAATTTGTTTTTGGACTGATTATACAGGACGCAATGAAGAAGGCATAATACTTCACCAGCAAATTCTTGATAACAATCCTTACAACGAACTGGCATGGTTTAATCTTGGTGCGGCATATCAAGGGTTGAAGCTTTATGAAAAAGGAATTGATGCCTACCAGTATGTTGTGGCCATCAATGAGAAATTCGATTATGCTTATCGGAATATGGGGGATGCCTTTATGAAAATAAGGAAATATAAAGAAGCCATAGAAGTATTGGAAAGAGTGCTAGAACTTGCGATGCCAGAGGCGGTTATCTATGAAGCTATCGGACATTGCTATTATAAAATGAATAAATTTTCACAAGCACGTTTTAATTATAAAAAAGCAAGCCACTTAACTCCTGAAGACAGCCAATTGCACTACAAAATCGCCTGCGCATATATGGGAGAAACCAAATGGCAAAATGCAATCAAATCATTACAAACAGCACTAAAATTTCATGTGCTACAACCCGAATATAATCTTGCTATCGGAAGATGTCATTTACAATTAGGCCATTTTGATGAAGCGATTACACATCTGGGTAATGTGGTTAGAGTAAGACCCCGAAATGTAAATGGCTGGATCGAGTTATTGAATTGCATGTACCAATCCGAACTCTACCAAGAAGGCTTTGAATATGCTGCACATGCGTTCGAACAAACTGATTCCAAACCGATTTTCGTCTATTATAAGACTGCTTTTCTTTTTGCATTAGGTCAATCCAAGCAGGCTTTGATCTATCTGGAGCATGCCTTAACTGCAAGTCCTAAATTGATTAAACAGTTTATAGAAATCAATCCTTCTATACTTCAGCACCAACAGGTTGTGGATCTGATTGCGAGGTATAAAAAAAACAACTCCAGAAAAAAATAGCGCAACATTTTATTTCACATCTATTATTGCCCCTGATTAAATATCTTTGCGGCAAATAAAATCAATGAACTTCAATCTTACACAAATTCCGGAAAGAACAATTCAGCCTCGAAATAATGGTATTACAATGGTAATGGACAAGGGGCTTAGTACAGAAGAGGCAAGAAATTTAATGAATGTAGGTCATCCACACATTGACGTTGTTAAACTTGGCTTTGGTACTGCGTTTGTTACGCCTAATCTAAAAGAAAAACTTGAAGTATATCGCTCATTCAATATGCCAGTTTATTTTGGCGGAACTTTATTTGAGGCTTTTTTAATTAGAAATCAGTTTGAAGATTACATCAATGTATGCAAAGAATTCGGAGTGAGCTACATGGAAGTAAGTGATGGATCTATAACTATTCCACATGCAGAAAAGTGCGGCTATATAGAAAAATTATCTAAGCATGGTGTAGTATTAAGTGAAGTAGGAAGCAAAGATGCCGCTCATATTATTCCTCCTTACAAATGGATTGAATTGATGCGAGCTGAATTGGAATCAGGATCTGCTTATGTAATTGCAGAAGCAAGAGAAGCCGGAAACGTCGGTATTTATAGAGGTACAGGGGAAGTGAGGGAAGGGTTGGTTCAAGAAATTTTGACACAAATACCAGCTGAAAAAATATTATGGGAAGCACCTCAAAAGGCCCAGCAGCTTTATTTCCTTGAATTGATTGGCTGTAATGTAAACCTTGGAAATATCGCGCCATCGGAAGTTATCGCGTTAGAAGCCATGAGGATTGGGTTGAGAGGCGACACCTTTGAATTGTATCTTCAAAAATAACAATGGTATGAGGGTATATGGTTTAATTGGATATCCGCTTGGTCATTCCATGTCTCAACATTATTTTAATGAAAAATTCAAATCGGAATCTTTGCTGGATTGCAAGTTTGAATTATTTCCAATTGATAAAATTTCCCATTTACCCTTTCTAATAGAATCGGAGCCTGATTTGGTAGGACTGGCCGTGACAATCCCCTACAAAGAGGCTGTGATTCCTTATTTGTCTGCTATTGATGACGTGGCGAGTAATATACAAGCAGTCAATTGTGTCATCTTCTCCGATGGAGGAATGAAAGGATATAACACTGATATTATCGGGTTTGAAAAGTCATTTGTTCCACTACTAAAGCCACATCATAAAAAAGCAATTATTCTTGGTAGTGGCGGTGCTTCCAAAGCTGTTCAATTTGTGCTCGAAAAAATCGGTATGGAATTCCTTATCGTATCCAGAAAAAAATCGTCTGATAGCAATATGATTGGGTATGAGCTTCTGGAGGAGTTATTATGGAATGACTATTATGTAATAATAAATTGCACCCCTTTAGGGATGGATCCACATTTCGAGAAAATGCCCGATATTCCTTATTCACTTCTTAATGAAAAGTATCTCTTGTATGATTTGATTTACAAGCCAAGCGAAACCTTGTTTATGCAAATGGGGATCCGATCTGGCGCAACTGTAAAAAACGGCTATGAGATGCTATTGATTCAGGCAGAGGAGAATTGGAAATTATGGAATAAATAATTTAGAGCGGAGTCGTTATTTTTTCTAAGAATTTAGGAGGAACAGCTTCAATTTTCTTTAAAGGATAATTGTAAAAAACTAACCCTGTTTTCGCCTTCGCAATACTCACTATGCTATCATTTCTCGAAGTAGTGAGGTGGTAATATAATTCAAAACCTGCAGTTGATATTTCGCCTACAGCCAATTCGATATGTAGCAAATCTCCGTGGAAGGATTCATTGATATAATTCACGGCGAGGTCACTCATAATAATGGATGATCCCTCTATATTTAATTCGGAATAGCCGAGTTGATGAAGCCACAGCACTCTTGCTTCATGCACCATTCCCACCATCGCATCATTCCCAACATGATTTCCATAATTGATATCGGTAATGCGTACATGAATGTCAAATATCCCGACTATTTTTTCGGGGATGTTTAATTTGATTCTTCCCATTTCTTGTCTTTTAAAAATGAAATTAATGTTGCAACTGCTTTTTTTCTGTGACTAAATTTATTTTTTTCTTCCATCGTCATTTCGGCAAAAGTATTGTTACTTCCTTCAGGTATAAAAACGGCATCATAGCCAAACCCATTTTTTCCAGATTCTTGAGTTGTAATCGCGCCTTTGCACAATCCTTGAAACTGGTATTCCTTTCCTTGAAGTATCAATGAGATGATTGTTTTGAATTGTGCCTGTCTGTTTTGTATGCCATCTAATTGGTGAAGCAATTTTTCAGTGTTGTTTTTATAATGAGCTTCCCCACTTGCATATCTGGCGCTTTTTACACCGGGCTCTCCGTTTAATGCAATGACTTCCAGTCCTGTGTCTTCGCTGAAACAATCCTTTCCTGTTATCTTGAAAATTGTCTGAGATTTCTCGGTTGCATTCTTTTCTAAAGTGTCATGAGGTTCCGGAATATCAATATCAATATGGGCTTCTTTCAAACTGCATACATCAATGATCCCTCTCAATATTGATTTTATTTCATCAACTTTATTTTGGTTGTTAGTCGCAAATATTAACATGAAGCAGAAATTTGATTAGATGGAAAAAATAGTTTTCAAACAAGCCCATAGTTTTTTCTTTTCCTCTACATTGGCTGCGATTTGCTCCAGGCTTGATGCAATTAAGCAGTTGATTTGATTTGTTTTTTGTATTTCGTATGGGTTGTTTTGTAAAACAGGAGAATTTAATTTCTCTGCATTTATTCCAAAGAAGATGATTGTTTCAGGTTGGTAAAATTGTATCAGTTGTTCGAATTCAACCTTTTTTTTGTTAGCAATATTAAGTAAAGCGATATCAGCAATAGTTAATTTACAAGCGGTTAAAATGCCTGTCAAAAAATCTAAATTTTCTTCTTTTAGGTGAACGGCTTCTGTTTCGTCAACCAATAATAAAATATTTCGTTTATTGTTTCCTAAGGAAATGAAACCAGTTGATTTTAAGGATTCACTACTTATTTGCTTCTCATCTAATACTATCAAGGAATCCTTGTACAATTCACTCATTAAATCAATGGGCATTTGAAAATTCTCTAAACTCATAAAATCAGACTTTACGGGTGTTTTTTTTTGTTTCTTTGCAGTAAAATTAACGATTATGATTGCAGCTGCCGATTTTAATATTACGAAAGTCGAGCGTAGTAAACTCAACGACATTAATCTTGAAAATATTCCTTTTGGAAAATATTTTACTGATCACATGCTGGAGGTTGATTATGAAGACGGCGAATGGAAAACACCAGAAATAAAACCTTACCAACCTCTACTGATAGCGCCTTCCCTTGCGGCTTTGCATTATGGGCAATCTATTTTTGAGGGAATTAAGGCCTATAAAAATCCAATGGGCGAAGCGAATATTTTTAGACCACATGATAATTTCAAACGTTTTAATATTTCAGCCGAAAGGATGCAGATGCCCCAGGTCCCTGAACATATTTTTATAGAAGGGTTACGTTTATTGATTCAATTGGATAAAAATTGGATACCTAATCAGGAAGATCATTCTTTGTACATAAGACCATTTATGTTTAGTACTGATGAAATGAT
>CALQJH020000055.1 GCA_943330835.2 Candidatus Kuenenia stuttgartensis | reverse complement strand
TTTAGACCAGTCTCCACAGATACCATAAGCTGTGAGTAATGCTCCCATTGTTTTTCCAGATCCTGATGGACCTTGTAATCCCATTTTGATTTTAGCTTTCTTTCTTGAAGCTGTTTGTAAATGCATAATGTTTAAATTTTAAATGTTTAAATTAAAAAGGGGCTGATAGCATTTAACTACCAACCCCATTTTTTCTACTAACTAGTAAGCTTATGACATCTGTACTTCCCTTATTGGAGTATGACCAATCAGCTCCATACTATTTGGTGGCTGAAATGCATAAGAATGCTGTAATGTCATTATCTCTCCGGTTTGTTTATTTGCAAATTGATATGCGTCAACTTGAACTCTTACAATATCTCCTTCAAGTTCTTGTCCTAACATAGCTTTTGCAATTTCCTCTGAAAAAGTGGATGGCATTCTACACTTACGAACTGTAGCATAAAATTTACCTGTTGATTGAGATTGAACTAATTCAATTGAACCAGTCAATTCTAGAGAGATGAAGTTTTTACCATCTTTCGTTTCTACTTTGAAAAAATTTGTAATCTTTACCATTTTTAAATGATTTTAATGTTATAAAAAAACAGCTAATCATTTTCCCATTCTATAAAGGGGAATGTAGCTGCTGATAGTAAGGAGGGGAGATGTTGGGTAGAACTAACTGACGTGCTGATTTGAAGTCTGATTTTTCAGAAAAAATATATTTTTTATTTTTTTAAATATTTATAGCTATCTAATACTGTATTTTATAGTGATGAATAAATTAAAGTCCGTAATGAATTTTCCGCCACCGACACTTAACCGACAACATATCCACATTGTGAATATTACTTTTACAATAATTAGCTTTAGGAATAATTATTGATGTTACATTAATTATGATCATTAATAAAAATATTATAAGTTCACTCAACGCATATCTACCTTCAAACTTTGATGCTGATGTAATTTTGATTAAGGAGAAGATGAATGTTACTAAACGTAATAATTTAAAAGTAGCAATGTATTACATACTGGATGTACTATACAGCATGTCTATCAAAAGAAAATACAGAGATTATTTTGAAGAAAATGGAGGGTATCCGTTGTCATCAAATATTATGAATACGTTATTAGGCAAAAGATATGTTGAAGCACTAAATCTTTTAGAAAAGCATGGTGTAATCATTCGTTCCAATGGTTATCAAGTTGGTGAACAGAGTAAGTTGGTGTACTTAACTAAAAAGTATTCCTCTACAAGAATTAAAATCCGACAAATATCAGCTGATGTAAATCTCAGTAAAAAAATAGTTGCTAAAAAGGAATTACTTCATCAAGAAAATATAACCGCTTTAGGAAAAATACCTTTTGTAACAAAGTGGTTTGACCCTGCAAGATTGTCAGTAAATGAAAAAACTGTACATGCGTTTATTGAGTTTTATAGGTCAGAGCTGATAGGAAGGATTCCTGATAAACTACCAAAGGGAAGAACCCGTGAAGAAATTCAATCTAGAATAAACCAACGTGTTAACAGTATGTTAGACACCATGGAAAGCTTCAGAAGAGGAGAAATGAGATTGAGCAAAACAGGAAAAGACCACCGGCTGCATTCATTCCTATCTAATACCAAAAAGGAACTACGTACACTCTTCCTTTTTGATGGAAAACCACTAGTATCTATAGACCTGAAATCAAGCCAACCTTACTTTTTAAACTATTTGCTTGTTCCAGAAAACTGGGAAAAAGTTAAAACTGATATTTATCCAGAACTCCAACTTCTTCCACAGCTCACAAACCAGGAAGAACTACTATCTTCTATCCTTATGTTTGTAGGTTTTAGGGCTACAGATATTAGGAGTGACATTAAGAAGCTTGATTTTTCTGATATTTCATGGGATAATGATTTTTACAGCATGTTGGTTGATAGAGCTAAAGCAGAAAATATGACTGATGTTTTTCCTGATAGAGCTGCTACAAAAAGGTCAGTGATGATGATACTGTTTGATGATGGTTGGTACAAAGACGACAGCAAAGAATTTCAGCTGTTTTCAAAATGGTATCCTCATGAGACAGAATTAATTAAGCTCATTAAACAGTTAAGCCGAATAGTTAAATCAAATAATCCTGACCCAAATGCTGTTACTAATATATTGCCAATTCTTTTGCAGAGGGTTGAGAGTAAAATTCTATTGGAAGAAATATGTGAGGTTATAAGCAGGGAGCTTCCTAATGCTCCACTACTACCTGTACATGATTGTATTCATACAACAGAAGAGCATGTTGATGCTGTGACGAAAATTTTAAAAAGGGAATTAAGCAGCATTGTCGGTGTAGTTCCTGGCATTAAAATAGAGCAGTACAATCATCAGCAAACTTTAAACGAACTGTCCAAGCTTGCTGATGTGGACATGAATGATATCTTGCAGCATAAATCAAAAAGTACTGTGTGCGTCAACACCAAGCCCCCTTTTTTACTACAAATACCAGAAAAAGGTTTTGACATGTTAATTTCAGAGAGGTACACCACTCCTGATTGGTTTGATGACGGGACTGAAAACATCATACGCCTTATTGATGACACTAGTGAATCAAGACCACCAGTTAATATTTTCAAACGGGTATAGTGATATAGGTTTGTATGTTACTCCTCCAGTTTGTCTTTTTGAATAATTAAATTCATTATGCTTGGCAGTAAAGATATCTTACAATAGTTAACCCTATTTCTACTGTACAATTCCGTTGTCTTTATTGATGTATGCCCCAAGCTTTTTTGCACCTCATAAATATTACCATGTGAAGCTTCTAATGCTAAATCTGTAAATGTGTGCCGAGCTACATGGCTAGACAAATTCTTAAATATTCCACAGTATTTTGCTAGCTCTTTAAGGTACTTATTGATGTAGGCTAGTTTAGAACCTATTATTATTTCATTGACAACTTTTTCATCGTTCAACATTGGAAAAATATAAACTCCTGTACCCATATACTTTTCAAATATTTTCATCAGTTCAGGTACAATAGGAATTACCATAGGTGTTCCAGTTTTCTGTTGTTTAAACACCAAGCAATTGTTTAGAATGTATTCTTTTTTCATTGCTATCATATCACCGCCTCTCGTACCTTCAGATAAAAAGCAGGCTAAGAAGAAGTCTCTTGCTAAATTAATTGAATGTGAATTTGGTAGTGGATTTGTAAAAATTCTTTTGAGTTCATCGGATGTTAATTTTTCTTTTGTATTATCTGTATATTTCATTTTCAAATTAATGAAAGGACTGTTACCCTTATAAAGTTCATGTTTAATAGCTTCATTGAGAATTGTTCTGATGACGCTGAGATTAGCAGAAATCGTGTCTTGTGTATTATGGTGCTTGGTTTTTAGATGAAGGATATACTTTTGTAGGAAGGTGTAATTAATTTGATTAAGATTTAGTTTTAGTCCAGCATAGTCCTTTAATTTATTGAACACAGCTTCATATCTCCGATAAGTTCCCAGCTTCTGTCTACTTTTGATTTCCTCCATTTTGGTGGAATAAGCAAAGTCAAAAAAGTTGGTCATGGTTACATTGTTAGTCTTCATGATGATGTCGTCAAGTGAAACCGCATCATTTTCAGACAATAGCTTAGTGTAAGCAGAAGTTACTTTTTTTAACTTCTCATTTATAAGATTATTCAGCTCTTTTGATAGAGGGTGGTTGCTCTTTACTTTTTGGTGTATTTTATCCCAAGACTTGATTGGTATTGTAACCCCTGTACCAATTCTTTTTAATTTACGTTTCTGCGTTATTCTGATTAGCACACTGCCTTCTGTGATAGAAGTCTTACTCTTACTGAGTTCTAGGTTGAAAGTTACTGACATGTTTCAGTTGATTTAAAAGTGAAACCCAGTTACTGAAACATTACTGAAACATTACTGAAACAAAAGAAGTAAAAACCAATTTCTCCAAAATGCAAAACCCTTGATTCTACTGCATAAAAAAAGGCTTTACATTTCTGTAAAACCTTTTCGTGATTCGGATTGGATTCGAACCAATGACCCTCAGCTTAGAAGGCTGATGCTCTATCCAGCTGAGCTACCGAACCAATACAGCTGTTGTTTTTTGGATTGCAAATATAAGGCGATTTTTTTGAAATAAATGTTGTGGATCAATCAAGTTCGGAGAATCTCCATTAGGACAATTTTTTAATCAAAAAGCTTTCAATGGCATTACAGGGTAGGAAAACAGGTTTTGAATCAATATTCAACTGCAAATTTTGAGCTTCTACAAGGTATGATCCCTTAATGGTATTGGATAATAAACTGACATCAAAAGTCCCAGAATTTAGGTCCCCTAAGAATTTTCCTCCTTGGGATTCGATGGCGTTTTTGGCTTTGTTTAAAATTTCTTCTGCTGAACCACTGAATGGGATATTAAAATTACATGCTGACATAATATTTTTTTAGGTTGTTTATTAATTAAATACGGTAACCTCACTATAATCGGTAATCACATTATAAAGCGTATCACGCTCTATTGGTTTTCTTTTTGATTGTTTGATTAAGTTGACTAGATCTTCCGTTGACATAGTAGGGGTTTGTTCTTCGCTACCAGCCATAGAATAAATTTTAGTAGAGTCGTCTATGGTACCGTCAATATCATTGACACCAAAGGATAAAGTCAATTGTGCATTTTGTCTGCCCAGCATTGGCCAGTATGCTTTAAGATGAGGGAAGTTGTCTAAATAAATTCTTGCAATTGCATATAAGCGCATGTCTTCAGTAATAGTAGATTCCTCTAAGTAGCTCATGTCGTTATTCGCGTTTCTGAATTTTAATGGGATAAATGTATTGAAGCCTTTTGTCTTGTCTTGAAGTGCACGCAATTTACTCATGTGGTCTACGCGATGTTCAAATTTTTCTACATGACCGTAAAGCATAGTCGCATTGCTATGCATTCCCAATTTATGCGCAGTTTCATGAATCTTCAACCAGCCTTCTCCACTGACTTTATCACCTGCAATAATCTCTCTGATTGCTGGATGGAAAATTTCCGCACCTCCGCCAGGTAAAGATTGAAGACCTGCAGCTTTTAATTGTTGTAATCCTTCTTCAGCGGATAGTTTTGCTTTTCTAAACATGTAATCTAACTCAACAGCAGTAAATGCTTTTATATGTAAGTCAGGACGATGAGCTCTGATTTTTTGAATCAACTCAATAAAATAAGCCATGTTCATTTTAGGATGAACGCCACCAACTATATGTACTTCTGTTATGGGCTTGTTGTCATAGCTTTTTACAATATCCACCATCTGGTCGATGCTCAATTCCCATCCTTCTTCTTTATGTGCATAAAGCATAGAGTAGGAGCAGAATTTGCAACTGAATACACAAACATTTGTTGGCTCAATATGAAAGTTTCTATTGAAATAAGTTACATCGCCGTGAAGTCTTTCTCTGATGATATTGGCTAAAGTACCTAAGAATGAAAGTTCTCCTTTTTCAAAAAGTTGCAAGCACTCTTCATCAGTAATTCTGGTGTTATGTTTGACTTTTTCAGCAATGCCTTTCAAGATTGGGTCTGCAGTAGCATCAATCAGCATATTAATAGTATCGCTCATTACTTTTTTTGCAAATTTACAGTTATTGAATTTTAAATCATGAGTTTTGGTCATACTAATTAAATACTCCATTATAAATACGGAGGCATTAAAAAATCGTTATGTATTTGATAATAAAAGTATTTCGCAAGATTTCTCTATAATTTCATTAAAATTCAAAATAAATTGTTAATTTCCCTTAACAAAAACCAATTATACTATGAATGTTAAACAAAGACTCATCATCCTGAGCTTTCTTCAATTTTTTATTTGGGGATCATGGCTCATCTCAACCGGAGGCTATCTTTTCTCCATAGGTTTTAAAGGAATTGAAATAGGGAGTGTTTATTCTACACTTGGTATAGCTTCATTATTTATGCCTGCATTGCTTGGAATTGTAGCTGACAGATGGGTGAATGCAGAAAAAGTATTAGGCATATCTCACCTAGTTGGAGCTGCATGTTTGTTATGGGCCTCTACTGTAAAAGATCCAAGTTTAATGTTTTGGGTAATGTTGTTTAACTCTATGGCATACATGCCTACGATTTCGATGAATAATACCGTGTCTTATAAAATTCTTGAAAAGTCTGGCTTTGATATTATCAAATCATTTCCACCAATTCGTGTATGGGGTACAATTGGTTTTATTTGTGCCATGTGGTTTTCTGATTTGACTGGTTTTTCAAAATCAAATATCCAGTTTTATGTTGCAGCAGCTGCTGCCATTGGCATGGGAATCTATTGCTTTAGTTTACCTGCATGTCCGCCAGCAGGATCTACAAAAAAAGAATCCTTTTTATCTACGCTTGGTTTAGATGCTTTTGTTTTATTTAAGCGTAAGAAAATGGCAGTGTTCTTCTTTTTCTCTATGCTGTTAGGAGCTGCATTACAAATCACCAATACTTTTGGGGGTAGTTTTTTAGGTGATTTCGGATCTTCTTTTCCTGATTCTTTTGTGGTAAAACATCCGTTGGTGATGCTGTCACTTTCTCAAATTTCAGAGTCTTTATTTATTCTTACCATTCCTTTCTTTCTTAGAAAATTTGGCATTAAAATAGTAATGCTTTTCAGTATGATTGCCTGGGTACTTCGCTTTGGCTTATTTGGGATTGGAGATCCTAATCCTCAGGGTGGACTTATATTCCTTGTGTTATCAATGATCGTGTACGGTATGGCATTTGATTTCTTTAATATTTCCGGATCACTATTTGTTGAAAAAGAAACGCCTTCTAATATCAGAGCAAGTGCACAGGGTTTATTTATGATGGTAACAAATGGAGTAGGAGCCATTATCGGAGGGCTTGGAAGTGGATGGGTTGTAGATAATTTTACGCTTAATGGGGTTAAAGACTGGTCAAGTATATGGTTTACTTTTGCCGCATATGCAATGGTGCTAGTAATTTTCTTTCCATTGATGTTTAAATACCGTCATTTTCCAGAAGATGGGTTGGGAAGTATAGCGGCGAATAAGCATTGATGTTAGTAAGGTATTAAAATAAAAAAAAGGTTGTCTTTCGGCAACCTTTTTTTTATAACCTTTTGCTGTAAATTATTTTAAAGCATCAATCTTTTTTACAAAATTCCCCTTTGGCTGAGCTCCTACCAATTTGTCTACTACTTGACCATTTTTTAAAAATAAAATAGCTGGGATACTTGTAATTCCATAGGTCATCGAAATTTGAGGATTGTGATCCACATTTACTTTCCCGATGTTTACTTTCCCTTCGTATTCTTTCGCTAATTCTTCAATTACGGGTCCAATAGCTCTGCAAGGGCCACACCATTCTGCCCAGAAGTCAATAACTGATAATTTATCGGAGTCTAAAACTTCAGTTTTAAAGTTCGCGTCTGTAAATTCTAATGCCATAGTTTTATATTTTTAATGTAATAATTTTATTGATACCTGCAAATGTATAGCCATATTTTTTATGTGCACAAATGACATATCCACAATTATATAGAACTACTGTGAATAGGTTAGTAAAAAGACATGATGTCAGCCAGTTGTACTGACAGAAACATCAATCTGGATATTGTTATTTAAGAATTCAATCATCTCGTCATTTAAGGTTATGCCTTTTTCAAAAGTAGAAAGGGTTAATTTTCTTTGAAGAGCAATATCATGGATGTTGAATTTCAGTTGTGTATTTCCAGGGTTATTATTGATATTTTGATCAAAGAATGAAATGAAATTTTCATCAATAAACTGTGGAGCAATATCAAGGGTTATTTGCTTGGTTTGTGTTGATTTTAAAGATTCTAATAAATGTAGTTTTGATATTTTAAATTCAAATTGACTGGTATTAAATCGTTGTTTAAAACTACCTTCAATTAAGATGATTCTTCCTTTTTCCAGGTAATTTATGTATTTCACATATTCTTCACTCCAAATCATGAACTCCGTTTTGCCGCTGAAGTCTTCCAGTTGCAGTACTCCAAATTTCTTTCCGTTTTTGGTGAGTCGATGTTGGGCATCAATAACGAGACCTGCCAATCTAAATGGCCTTGTATTCGGGGTTTCATTAATAAAGGCCTTAATGGAATTAAACTCACTAAGAGCTGAAATATTGTAATGATGTAATTCGAATTTAAAATTATCGAGCGGATGTCCACTCATGTACATACCCGTAACATCTTTTTCAAAATCAAGTTGTTCAATCAATTGCCAGGGGTTGCAATTAGCCAATTTTGGGGGAACGATATCCGGCATTTGCATATCGCCAAAAAGTGTATTTGTGGCATTGGCTGATTGCGATTGATATACAGCTCCAAATTTTACAATTTTTTCCAATGAAGGCAGATCTCCTGAAGCCTGATAAAAATATTGTGCGCGATGCATATCTTTAAAACAATCAAATGCGCCACTGTATATCAAACTTTCCAAAGATTTTTTGCTTACGGCTCTAAGGTTTACTCTTTTTACAAGATCATAAATATCCTTAAAATGCCCATGCTTATTCCGTTCTTCTATAATGTTTTCTATTGCCGCATCTCCGGTTCCTTTTAAGCCGCTGAATCCAAATCTAATTTCCCCTTTATTATTTACAGCAAAACCATTATGGGATTCATTGATGTCAGGTCCAAGTACTGTTAGCCCCATTTTTTTACACTCTTCCATGAAGAAAGTAATTTTGTCAATACTTCCGGCATGGTTCAATACCGCTGCCATATACTCACTGGGGTAATGTGCTTTGAGATAGGCCGTTTGATAGGCAACAAATGCATAGCAAGTGGAATGCGATTTATTAAAGGCGTATTGTGCAAATGCTTCCCAGTCTGTCCATATTTTTTCTAGTTTATCTTTCGGGTGTCCCTTAGCGGTAGCGCCGTCAATAAACTGTGTTTTCATTTTATTAAGGATGCTGATTTGTTTCTTCCCCATTGCTTTTCGGAGTACATCCGCATCTCCTTTGCTAAAGCCTCCTAATTTTTGAGACAGTAACATTACCTGTTCTTGGTAAACCGTAATTCCGTAGGTTTCTTCAAGATATTCCTGCATGTCCGGCACATCATAAGTAACAACTTCCTTGCCATGTTTACGTGCAATAAATTTAGGGATGTATGCCATTGGCCCCGGTCTGTACAAGGCATTCATCGCAATCAAATCATCAAATTTATCCGGCTTTAATTCTCTTAAATATTTTTGCATGCCGGCACTTTCAAATTGGAAAGTTGCATTCGTGTCACCAAGTTGATACAATCTGTAAGTCTTTTCATC
>CALQJH020000054.1 GCA_943330835.2 Candidatus Kuenenia stuttgartensis | reverse complement strand
AACGCAGCAGTCAGAATCATGTTTGCACGAATGTCATTGGATGCTTCCGGTTGACGGGCAATTGCTTCCACAGCGCCTTTACCGATTTGTCCGATACCAATTCCGGCACCGATTGCGGCAAGACCTGCACCAATTGCACCACCCATGTGTGAAAACCCAACTTCTGTTAACAAAGTCATCAAAGTCATGATACTTGTATTTATGAGTGAATAAAAAATTACGCTTTTGCATGATGACCATCGGCCTCATGATTTTCATGTCCTCCTTCAAATGACTGGCCAATAAATACCGCTGTTAAATTGGTAAATATAAATGCCTGAATAAATGCCACCAGTATTTCAATAAAATAAATAAATACAGTAAACAAAATAGATACCGGAGAGAATCCCCAACCTGCACCTTTATTCATTGCACCAAATATGAAAATGAGAGAAATGAAACTTAAAATAATAATATGCCCAGCCACCATATTGGCAAAAAGACGAATGATCAATGCTGCAGGCTTGATAATCAATACGCCCGCTAATTCCACAGGAATCAAAATCAATTTTACTAAAAATGGTACTCCCGGAGGCCATAAAATATGTGCCCAGAAATGTCCATTTGTACTGGCTAAAATAACTACTGCAGAAATAAGTCCCATAACTACGGTAAAAGCAGTGTTGCCCGTTACATTGGCAAACCCCGGAATTAATCCGAAAATGTTATTAATAAGAATAAAGAAAAATACGGTCAATAAATACGGAAGATATTTTTGCCATTTGCGACCTAAATTCGGCTTTGCCACATCATCTCTTACAAAGGTAATAATCGGCTCAATCGCATTTTGCCAGCCTTTAGGCGCTGTCGTTACACCTAACCCATTTTTGTATTTTTTGGCAATGCCCGTCATCAGCAACACCAATAAGGTAAGGGCAATCAGCATTTGTACAACATTCTTAGTTAATGAAAAATCATAGACCACACTCCCATCAGTAGCAACGATTTCTTTATTTTCATTTAGCTTAAAGCCCTTGTATGCTTCCTCTCCAGTATGACCAAATTTGGCAGACGAGAAAAGAGAAAAACCGCCTTTGCTGGCAGAATAAACAATAATAGGCAAGGGAATAGTTGCATGAAAGGACTCATGCGGATTTTCTTTATTTTCTATAGTGAAAAAGTGAAATTCATGGGCGTCTTTAATATGGTCCATGATGATTTTTGCCGGATCTAATTTCTCTTCTTTTACTTCATGGTTTTCAACTGCATTTTCGGTAGCCGAATCCTGCGCAAATAGAGGAGCCGAAAACGTCAACAGCATTGAGCCGAAAACCAATACCAGTATAGATTTGATGCGTATTATCAGCATACTTTTTCTTTAATTTGCCGCAAAGATAAGGCCATAGGGGTGAATATTAAAATAAATAGGTTATTTTTCAATTCAAATATTCCATGAAAAGCTGCTGAACCCCTTTATCAGTAAGACTAATACTAAAAAGTTAACTGGAAAATTGAGTTTGATACAATTCAAAATAAGCTCCGTTTTTACTCATCAACTCTTCGTGACTCCCCATTTCCTTAATTTCTCCCTTGTCCAGCACCATGATGGCATCCGCTTTTCTGATGGTGCTCAATCTGTGCGCAATTACAATGGAAGTTCTGCCTGAAATTATTTTCTCAATGGCTTTTTGTATGAGCCATTCACTTTCGGAATCAATGGAAGAAGTGGCTTCATCTAAAATGAGTATGGAAGGATTATACAAGAGCGCTCTCACAAATGATAATAACTGCCGCTGCCCCATCGACAAAGTTGCGCCTCTTTCCATTACATCAAAATCGTAATTTCCAGGAAGTTGCATGATGAAATCGTGTAAGCCAATTTGTTTGGCAGCATCTATTACACTTTCTTTTGTAATGTTGGTATTCCGAAGGGTGATGTTGTCTATAATAGAACCGCTAAACAAAAAAACATCCTGTAATACAACCGCAATATTATTTCTCAATGCCTTAAGTTCAAATTCATGAATATTTTTGTCGCCTATTTTTATGACTCCTTTGTTGATTTCATATAACCTGTTGATCAAACTCACTATTGATGTTTTGCCGCTTCCCGTATTTCCAACAATGGCAATAGTTTTTCCTACAGGCACCGTAAAAGAAATATTTTTTAGCACAAATAAATCATCCGTGTAAGCAAACCATACATTGTTAAATTCAATGTCAGCATTTAATAAATTTTCATTTTCGGAAACTGTATCACTTTTAACATCAACGATAGTGTCTTCATTATCCAGCACTTTAAAGACTCTTTCACTTGCAATCATGCCCATTTGCAAAACATTAAATTTGTCAGCGATAACCCTTAAGGGACGAAATAATAAATTCAAACAAAGAATAAAAGCCGTTATGACACCGGCAATATTTTTCGATTCGGCTTCTGGTAAATAAAGTGATTGGCGGGCTGCCCACCATACCAACAAACCAATACTCAATGCAGAAACAAGTTCGACTATTGGAAAAAAAACAGAATACGCAAATATGGCCTTTATGTTTGCTTTTCGGTGTTCATCATTTATCGCAATGAATTTGTTCATTTCTCTTTTCTCTGCAGCAAACGCCTGAATTACAGCAATGCCGGAAATATGTTCCTGAACAAACGCATTCAAATTAGATACAGCATTACGTACACGGACAAACGATTTGTTAACCGATTCTTTAAAAAAATAGGTAGCGAGGATCAGAATTGGAAATGGAATCAAACAAACAAGTGTAATCTTCCAGTCTGTATAAAACATATAAAATAATACCGAAAAAATAGAAAGCACATCCGCAATGATTGGAATCAACCCATCACTAAAAATATCATTCACCGATTCGATATCATTTACAGTTCGGGTAGTTAATGTTCCGATTGGCGTTTTGTCAAACTGTGATAAATTAAGATGCAATATTTTAGTGTAAGTACTGTCTCTTAAATCTTTCACCACACTTTGACCCAATGATGCAGTAGAAAAAGTAAAATAAAAACGGGTAATAGTTTCTATCAATAAAAAAAAGAGTTGAAAAATGGTAACCTCTAAAATAAATGCCCCAGGACCATGCAAGAAAAAAGAAGACGGGTTTTCGCTCATTCCTTTATTTAGCGTCAGTTGAATCAAATACGGTCTTACAGGCGCCATTACAGCCAACAAAATGGAAAGAAATATGGAAAGATAAAATTTATGTTTATACGGTTTCGCAAAAGTAAACACCCTTCTAAGTAAGGAGAGTTTTAAATATTTTTTCGAGGAATCAACTGTTTTCATTTCAGGCGGATATTTTATTAGTACACTTTTATCAGACTTATCCTTGAATAGTCTTCCACAAGCAGCATGATTGTTTCTCTTATCGGCATTTGATAACGGCAAATAGATTAGACACTTTCAGGCAATCTATACTTTCTTATTGTAAGCTTTTATAAAAATGGCACCTAGATTTTTATAGGGAGGAATATAATTCTCCCAGCTTTCCCTGACATTTTTATTTTTATCCTTTGAAAATAAAAGAGAAAGATTTTGCCACAAATTTTTCCAGACAATTTTTGTATTAGAAATCAGTGCTTGATTTAAATAAGTAATGATAGGCCTGTTGATATCTCCAGCACCAATTTCCTTTGTTGAAATGATATGAGCATCAGGCGCAACCGTTAGTATTTTATTTAAATTTTTGTACCCACCGCAAGAACCCAATAATACAATCTTTGCACTCGAAGACATTCGGCTGATAGTGCCCGGAAGCCAGTAACTATGCCCTCTGTGTACTACAATGGTTGGATATAATTCGTTCTCCGATAAATAATTGTTCAAATGTATTTGTGCAGTATCATCCAAGTTAGCGTCGTAATCCAAAGGAAGATTAGCGTAAATCCAGATATTACTTTTAAGAGACCTTATTTCTACCCACTCCGGTTTTTGAGTAATTTTCCATTCTTTAAGTGAGAAGGAATTTAAGAACTGGGGAAAATATAATTTTCCATCTTCGTCACCATAAAAAAAGACTTGTTCGATAATTCTGCCACTATCATCCGCCAAACTAGATTTATCAATTTCGTAAATAGAAGGAATGCCAACTAAGGTTGTTAAATTAATATGATTACTACTATCAGCAGAAAGAAAAATATTCTTTAATAAATTATAAATCAATATTGCTTTTGGATTGTTTTCATTGATTCCCTGTTGCTCATTTTGATCTACATAATTTAAAATAGATTGTTGAAGTTTAGGATTATTAATGCTGCTATAGGAATCAGCTACATCGGTAGCATCTTCAAGATTGTTTGATTTGGCAAGATTAGAAACAAACGCCTTCATTAACAACTCTGAATTTTGGGCTGGCATGCTTTTCAAAAAAGTATCAAGACGGTTGTAATTGGCCGTCATTTTGATAAATTTTTTAAAGTAATCAAATTTGACACTCAACAATAACGAATCCGTTCTTGGTTTGTTGCCTAAGTGTTGCATCAACCTATTGAAACTATGCTTGAAACTAGACGTGTAAATTTCACTCTCTCCCATCACCATCATAAAATATAATTCTTCCGCAGATAAGGAATCAATAGCGCGCATTCTTATCGATAAATTATTCTCGTTATGCAAGGTATTGATTGGCGTGATGAAATGTCTTACGGCTTTATCTTTTAATGTTTCTCTTAAACCATTTGCGCCAAACATAGCTATAGGCGTGTCTTTTGATACCGCAGCTATTCTTCCGAAATAATCTATTTCAGTTTTAACCAATAATTTATAATACCCCAGACTATCATAACCAACTTCCCCATCTCCTACCAATTTCTGAATCATGTCCATACTTTTTTTGCCGGACAACAGATCATCTAGGAAAGGGAAATATAATAATGGGTTAGGGGTTGCCGTTAGTTTGGCAATAATAGCAGTTAAATTATCCTTGCTATGGAGAATTAATTGACCTACAACAGTATTCGATGACTGAGCAAATGAATAAACCTGGGAGGGATTATATAAAGAGGCCATTCCTATCAGACTATCTGTAAAATCTTCTTTAGGATATTGGCTTATGGTTGACAAAATTAACTCAGGATGTAATTTGCAAAATTTAAAATACACGATTTTTTGTGCAGCAGTATACTCCATATTGTCGGAGAAAACTTCTGTTATAATTTTTGCGCTGTTGTAAGGAAGATTTTTTACAATCAAAACTAGGGACTGGTTATTATCCTTGCTCTTAATAAGAACTTCCATCTTCTCAATAAGAACGGGGAAATCATATGCAGTTACTAATTTTTTGTTCCATGCCTCCATTAATTTATCAAGTGTACTGTTTACATATTTCAGCAGCCTGATTTTATCGTTATTCTTTACAAAAAAAGTATCTGTTTCAATCCAGTTTTGTAAATCATCAATTTTTCTGAAAAGCATATCCGAGAGAATCGTATTTACTTCCTCATTATCACTGATATCGAGTCTGTGATTAAATTTATTATCAAGATAATCACAGGTTTTCTGATTATTGTCAATTTGGTCATGGAAATACTGACGGAATAAAGGGACTTTAATAGTGTCCATCATCGCAAAAGATTTTTGCGAAAAAATCAACATTATTAATATGAGGATGTAGCTATTTTTCATCATGAATATTACTTTGCAAATATGACTAAATTTAGTGGCATTATCAGCAATAAAAGCCCAAAATAAGGACCTTGCTTAACAATTTAATAATACACTAAACAGTTTTTTATAGCTTGAGGTAAAATTGAAAGGGTATTTTTGCTAAACTATTGGATATGGAAAATAAAAAGAAGATTCTAATTGCAGATGACGAACCAGATATTCTGGAAATATTAAAATTCAATCTCGAGGCTGATGGATTTGCAGTTGAAACAGCTAAAGATGGCAATTCGGCTATTGAAAAAGCAAAATCATTCTTACCAGATTTAATTATTTTAGATATCATGATGCCTGGGAAAAGTGGCATAGAAGTTTGCAATATTCTCAGGCTTTCTCCCCTATTCAAAAACACTTTAATTATTTTTCTTACTGCAATAAGTGATGATGCCAGTGAAGTAAAAGGGCTGGAATCTGGCGCAGATGACTACCTTACTAAACCAATCAGGCCAAAAGTACTTATTAGCAAAGTGAATGCTTTATTTAGACGGATCCCCATTGACACCAGTAAAAAGATTCAAATCGGTGACCTTCGAATTGATAGAGAACGGTATATGATTGTATATAAATCCGAGGAAATTATATTGGCAAGAAAAGAGTTTGAATTACTGGCATTATTGGCTTCCAAACCAGGTAAAGTTTTTCTTAGAAATGAGATATTAAAAACCATCTGGGGCACAGAAGTTATTGTAGGTGACCGAACTATTGATGTGCACATTAGAAAAATCAGACAAAAATTAAATGTAGATTGTATTACAACAGTAAAGGGCGTGGGGTATAAATTTGAATTGTAAACTTTTACTGATACATTTAAATTCACCTAATTACCTTTGCTATCATGCTTTCTAAAAAAAATCCAACTCCATTTCAATTAGCTTTCTTAGGGGCCGTCCTATTATCCTTCCCCCTTTCCATCTTTGTATTTTTTTTAAAGTCTGATTTGTGGTTAACCCTATTGTTTTTATTAATTTCTATAGCCATTACTTATGGGGTTATTTTATTCGTATTGAAACTATTTATTCACAGGCAAATCAAATTGATTTATAAATTAATTTCTCAAACAAAAGCATCCAAAAAAGAAGACTTTTATTACAGAAACATTTTGCCAAGAAAAAACATAACGGAGGTTCAGCTTGAAGTGGAGAGATGGGCTGATCAACAAAAAAAAGAAATAGAAGTCCTACAGCAAAATGAAATTTTCAGGAAAGAATTTTTACAAAACCTGAGCCATGAATTAAAAACACCCATTTTTTCCATTCAGGCATACGTTGAAACACTATTAAATGGAGCCATCAACAATGAAGAAGTAAACGTAAAATTCCTGCAAAGCACTTTCCGAAATGTCGAAAGATTGGTAAACCTAGTTGATGACCTAGATGAAATCTCTAAATTAGAGAGTGGTGAACTTGAATTATATTTTGAAAGTTTTATTATACAGGATTTGTTAAAAGAAGTATACGAATCGCTTTATTTACAAGCTAAAGAAAAAGAAATTGATTGCGCTATTAAAAAGGGTTGCGACAGTCCGTTGACAGTTTTTGCAGATAAAGAAAAAATAAGGCAAGTGCTCACTAATATCATTGACAATGCCATAAAATACGGAAAGAAAAATGGCACTATAGAAGCTAGTTTTTACAGAGTAGAAGGTAAAAACACCTTAGTTGAAATCAGTGATAATGGCTACGGTATTTCTGAAGAACAACGAATAAGAATTTTTGAAAGATTTTACAGAACGGATGCTGCGAGAAGCAGAAAAATTGGAGGAAGTGGATTGGGTCTTGCTATTTGTAAACATATTATTGAAGCACACCAACAGGCTATTCATGTTCGTAGCAAGCTAGATGTTGGAACAACTTTTGGGTTCTCTCTAGCTGCTTCAAAATAAAAAGCCAGCCCATTTAACATGAGCTGGCTAACTACCTTGATTATTCGCTTATTTTATTAATTTTTTCGGGACACTTTTATTTCCACTCTTCGGTTTTGTTTTCTGCCTTTTGCTGTTTTATTAGTTGCAATTGGCTTTCTTTCTCCATAACCCTTTGAAGTAACTCTTTTTGAAGAAACTCCTTTTGAGATCAGGTATTTACGAGATGATCTTGCTCTTTCTCTTGATAGTTTTAAATTGTATTTATTAGGGCCTACATTATCGGTATGTGCTGAAAGTTCGATACTTATATTTGAATTTTCTTTTAACAAGGCAACTACCTTATTAAGCTGTTTGAATGAAGAAGATTTTAGTGAAGCTTTTCCAAAATCAAATAAGATATTATTCACTTCAAGCACTTCGCCTTTCTCTACTTCATCAGCATTGTTTCCAATGGCCTCATCTATATTTTTATGGTCGTTTCCTTCTTTTTTATCTTTCCCTTTTGAATCTCTTTTAGATTTTGCTCCTGCTTTCTTTTTTGTTCCAGGATCAGCCTTTGATTTCGATGCTCCTTTCTTTTTACCTTTTGTTCCTTTTTCTTTTTCAATAGTTTTACCAGATGCATCTTTTGAATGATCATCTAAAATTCCATCTGCATTTTTCTGATCTAATTCTTCCTTAGATTTCAATTTATTTGATACACTATCTGACTTGTTTTCAATATCACTTTTAATCTCCTTTTTAATGGGATGAACAAATAAATCTTTATGCAATTCTTTATATGCTCCAAGTATGGATAAGTCTATAGTGTCTGTCAATGTTTCAAATCCATCAGCATAGGCTTTAATGAAATATTTTTTACCGTAAGGCAAAACAGTTTTGAACTCTTGATTTTCTGAACTTATTACTACCGGTGCATTGCTGGATTCTACTTCGTAAGTAACCATCACACCAGGAATAGTATCATGATTATCGGCATTATAGGATTTTCCCAAAAACAACACTACTGATTTTGGTTTCTGATTTTCCTCCAGTTTTACTCTACACAAATCAATTTCGCCGATGGTATTTCTTGTACTTGCCAAATAACCAAACTCCGCTTTGGCATCAAGTGTAAAATAAGCTTCCCATTTATCAGAATTTACAGAATCTCCCATGTTTACAGGGATTGACCAGCTCTTCCAAGAATCATCTAATCTTTTTGTCATCCAGATATCATAACCACCAAGCCCACCAGGTCTATCACTTGAAAAATACATGGTTACGCCATCAGCTGCCACGAATGGAGCAATCTCATCATAATCATCAATACTTACACTATCTGAAATTTTTTGAGGAACAGACCAATCGTTATTGATTTCCAACTGACTAACATAAATATCATTGAGCCAACTGTTTTTTTCTTCTGATAAATATAACAGCATGGTCTTACCATCATTCGCCAAAACTGCTCCATCATATTTGTCTACAGACATGGCATTGTAGCCTTTTATTTTAATGGATTGCGGAGCGGACCAGCCGTTGGCGTTTTTTGTAACGAAGGAAAACCCTCTTCCCAAATATTTCCCATTTTCATAAGACCCTCTAATCAATATTTTATTTCCATCAACCGAAGTCCAGAATATCGCATTGTCGTTATTCTTAGTATTAATAGGCTCTGGACATTTTAATGCTTGTTCCCAATTTCCTGTGGCATCTAATGTTGTATACCAAACATCTTGAGCAGTTTTATCTCCTTTGTATTTCCCATTTTGAGGATTCCCTTCCACAACAAAATAAAGCACTTT
>CALQJH020000053.1 GCA_943330835.2 Candidatus Kuenenia stuttgartensis | reverse complement strand
ATAATGATAAAAGTAATGGAAAAGCCGATTGAGTTTGGAACGTATATTCATGGTTTGCGCAAAGAGAAAAAATATTCATTAAAAATTGTTGCAGATAAATTAGGGATTGATATTTCGCTGCTTAGCAAGATTGAAAATGGAGAACGACAACTTCAATCACACATGCTGAACGGCTTATCAGAACTATTTGATTTGGATTATAAAGAAATGCAAATACAATTGTTGAATCAGAGAATTGAAAATGAATATGGCAATGAGCCATTTTTTATTGAATCATTAGAAAAATATTTAAGAACCGTTTCAAAATAAAATAAATGAACCAAGCTGTACATAATAAATCAATATCCTTTATCTGGTCAATTGCAGACGATTGTTTGCGTGACGTATATGTTAGAGGTAAATACCGCGATGTAATTTTACCCATGGTAGTACTTCGTAGATTAGATGCTTTACTTGAACCAACTAAAGCAGCTGTTTTAGAAGAATTAGTTTTTCAAAAAGATGAAGCCAAGTTCACTGAATGGGATGAAAACGGATTACGGCAAGCCAGTGGATATGTGTTTTACAACACAAGTGAATGGACTTTGCAACGCTTACATGATACAGCTACAAATAACCAGCAAATTCTTCAAGCTAATTTTGAAGATTACTTGAACGGCTTTAGCAGTAACGTAAAAGAAATCATAGAAAAGTTTAAACTCAAAAGCCAAGTAAAACACATGGCATCGAAAGATGTTTTGTTGAATGTATTGGAGAAATTCACTTCGCCTTACATAAATCTTACACCGTTTGAAAAGAACGATCCTGAAGGACGGAAATTACCGCCTTTGACCAATTTGGGTATGGGCTATGTTTTCGAAGAATTGATTCGCAAATTCAATGAAGATAATAACGAAGAAGCTGGAGAACACTTTACACCTCGAGAAGTAATTGACTTAATGACTCATATTATTTTTGAGCCAATAAAAGATAAACTTCCACCTGTAATGACAATATACGACCCTGCATGTGGAAGTGGTGGTATGCTAACTGAATCGCAAAATTTCGTTAAGGATGAAGATGGCGAAATAAAAGCTAAAGGCGATGTGTATTTGTACGGTAAGGAAATTAATGATGAAACCTATGCGATTTGCAAATCGGATATGATGATTAAGGGAAATAATCCAGAAAATATTCGTGTAGGTTCCACTTTGAGTACAGATGAATTTGCAGGTAATAATTTTGACTTCATGCTTTCTAATCCGCCTTATGGAAAATCATGGGCAAGTGAGCAAAAGTTTATTAAAGATGGTAAAGATATTATTGACCCTCGTTTTCAGATAAAATTGAAAAACTATTGGGGCATTGAAGAAGATGTAGATGCAACTCCTCGCTCATCAGATGGTCAGTTATTATTCTTAATGGAAATGGTCAATAAAATGAAGCCATTAACACAAAGCCCTTTAGGTTCCCGAATTGCTTCAGTTCACAATGGAAGTAGCTTGTTTACAGGTGATGCTGGAGGTGGCGAAAGCAATATACGCAGATACATTATTGAAAACGATTGGTTGGAAGCCGTTGTGCAAATGCCTAATAACTTATTCTATAATACTGGTATTACTACCTATATTTGGATTTTAAGCAACAATAAATCTGATAAACGAAAGGGTAAAGTTCAATTGATAGATGCTGGTTTATTATTCAGAAAACTCCGTAAAAACTTAGGAAATAAGAATTGCGAATTTGCTCCCGAGCACATCCGCGAAATAGTTTCGGTTTATGAAAAAATTCAAGTAGTTGAACGCACATTAAATACTGAAACCAAAGAAGAACAAGGAATAGCAGCACAATTGTTTGACAATACAGATTTTGGTTTTCACAAAGTTACTATTGAACGTCCTAAGCGATTAAAAGCACAATTTACCGTAGAGCGAATAGCTGAATTACGTTTTGATAAATCCTTGCGTGAACCAATGGTTTGGGCTTATGAAACCTTTGGTGAAAAAATATATTCTGAAATTGCCAAACATGAAAAAGAAATTACAGAGTGGTGGGAAAAAAACGAACTGAACCTCAATGCGAAACAAAGCAAAACATTAGTAAGCGAAGCTCTTTGGAATAAACAAGTAGAGCTATTAAATACTGCAACTGAACTAATGTCTGCTATTGGTAATGCTGAATACAGTGACTTTAATGTATTTAAAGAAAAAGTAGATAATGTATTAAAGGCTAAGAAAACAAAACTTTCTGCTTCTGAGAAAAACGCCATTTTAAATGCAGTAAGTTGGTATGATGCTACCGCTGAAAAAGTGATAAAAGGAACAACCAAATTTACAGGGGAAAAATTAGAGCAATTGCTGGCACACCTGGATTGCAAAGAAAGTGACTTAGCTAACTATGGCTATTTTGCTACCGATAAAAAAGGTGAATACCTTGAATACGAAACTGAAAGTGATTTGCGTGATACTGAAAATGTACCCCTTAAAGAAAATATTTTCAAATACTTTTTACGTGAGGTAAAACCTCATGTAGACGAAGCTTGGATAAACTTGGATGCCACCAAAATTGGTTACGAAATTAGCTTTAATAAGTATTTCTACCGTCACAAACCACTACGTGCTATTGAAGAAGTTAGCAACGAAATTTTGAAATTAGAAGATTTGAGTGATGGTTTAATTCGTGAAATATTAAATCTAGCTTAATGGGAGATACATTTAAAAATATCACATCAAATAGATATTCTTCCTACAAGGATTCTGGAGTGGAATGGCTGGGTGAAATCCCAAGTAGTTGGAGTTTGACACGCTTGGGCACACGATTTGAAGAAAGAAAAACAAAAGTTTCTGACAAAGATTTCCCACCCTTATCTGTCACAAAAAATGGAACAATTCCCCAATTAGATAGCGCTGCAAAAAGCAATGATGGTGATAATCGAAAGTTGGTTAAGACAGGGGACTTTGTAATTAATAGTCGGTCAGATAGAAAGGGGTCTAGTGGCATTGCGTATCAAGATGGGTCTGTTTCTCTGATTTATATTGTAATTGAACCAAAAGATATCCATCCGATTTATTGCAATTATCTATTAAAATCTTACAACTTCATTGAGGAATTTTATAGAATGGGACATGGTATCGTTGCAGACTTATGGACGACTAGATATGATGAAATGAAAGCCATAATGGTTGGTATACCATCAATACAAGAACAAACAGCCATTGCAGCTTTTCTCGACCGCAAAACAGCCTTGATAGACCAAGCCATTGAAATCAAACAGAAACAAATAGAACTGTTAAAGGAACGCAGACAAATACTCATTCACAAAGCAGTCACCCGTGGTCTAAAGCCTAATGTAAAAATGAAGAACAGTGGTGTTGAATGGATTGGGCAGATTCCTGAGGAATGGGAAGTGAAGAGATTGAAACATTTAGGAAATTCAATCATTGGACTTACTTATAATCCAAATGACTTATGTGATATGGAGGAAGGGACTTTAGTGTTAAGGTCATCGAATTTATTCGAAGGAAAATTTAGATATGGTGAAAAGGAAAATGCTTATGTAAAATCTAGAATTCCTAAAAAATTATTAATAAGAGAGGAAGACATTTTAATATGCTCAAGAAATGGGAGCCGTGACTTAATAGGTAAATGTGCATTAGCTACTAAGTTTGATGTTGGACACTCATTTGGGGCATTTACAACAGTTTTCAGATCAGATATTAACCCTTATGTGTTTTGCATCTTAAATTCCTCCATATTTAAAGCACTTTCGGGAATGTTTTTGACATCAACAATTAATCAACTAACAATCGGGAACTTAAATTCTATTGAAGTGCCAATTCCTCCAAAAAGTGAGATGGATGAAATTAGATTTTATGTCGAAAATATTAATGTTAAGGTGGACAATGCAATTTCCCTAAAAGAGCAAGAAATAGAAAAGCTAAAAGAATACAAAGCAACAATGGTTAACAGCGCGGTAACGGGCAAAATAAAAGTATATAGCGATGCCAAGTAAAACAAACGAACAGGCACTTGAAGCCATCATCGAAAAACGACTTACAGGAACTTGTCTTGAGGAGTTAAAACAGCAAAACATTGCCTTAAACACAGTAAATGAGCGTCCTGAACTTTATCGTTCTGGCAATGGTTATTATTTAGGATTACCAGAAGATTTTAATACCAAATACGCCATAGATGAGGTGCGTTTTTGGGATTTTTTACAATGTACTCAAAAAGATGAATTAGCCAAACTGCAAAAGCAAAGTGATTGGAAGTTAAAAATCATGGAGCGTTTGGATCGCATGATTAAGAAATATGGTATCCTTCGTTCATTTCGAAAAGGTTTGGATGTAGATGATGCACATTTTACATTACTATATCCTTTGCCATTAGCCAGCAGTAGTGAAACTGTAAAAGCAAATTTCGAAAACAATCAGTTCAGCACCACGCGACAACTACGCTATTCGTTAACCAATCCAGGTGAAGAGATTGACATGGTGCTTTTTATAAATGGTTTGCCTTTTGCCACCATGGAATTAAAAAATCATTGGACTGGACAAAACGCAAAAGTTCATGGACAAAGTCAGTATAAATTTAAAAGAGATATAACTCAACCCTTATTGAACTTTGGTCGTTGTATAGTTCACTTTGCAGTAGATACTGATGAAGCCTATATGACAACTAAGCTCGATGGAGGAAGTACTTACTTTTTACCGTTTAATTTAGGCCAGCGTGAGCCACTATTTGGAAAAGGCAATCCTCCGAATCCTTTTGGTCATAAGACATCTTATTTATGGGAAGAGATTTTCACTCGGAATAGTGTTGCTAATATTATTCAACACTTTGTTCGGTTTGACGGAAAAGATACCGACCCTCTAAATAAAAAAACCTTGTATTTTCCGCGCTACCACCAATTGGATGTAGTTAGAAAACTAATAGCAGATGCTAGCAAAAAGGGAGTTGGTCAAACGTATTTAATACAACATTCTGCTGGTTCAGGTAAATCAAATTCAATTACTTGGGCTGCATATCAGTTAATAGAAACCTATCCTGAAAACGACACATTACCAGGAAGTAAAGGCGTATCCAATCCACTTTTTGATTCTGTTATTGTGGTAACTGACAGGCGCTTATTAGATAAACAACTTCGAGAAAATATCAAAGAGTTTTCTGAGGTAAAAAATATTGTTGCTCCTGCATACTCATCAAAAGAATTAAAAGAAAGTTTAGAAAGCGGTAAGAAAATTATAATAACGACCATTCAAAAGTTTCCCTTCATCGTTGATGGAATTGCAGATTTAAGCGATAAACGATTTGCAGTGATTATTGATGAAGCCCACAGTAGTCAAAGCGGAACAGCCGCAGGGAAAATGAATCAAGCAATGGGTAATACCTCCGAAGAAAACGAAGAGGAAGAAGAACAAGACCCACAAGATAAAATACTAGAAGCCATGCGTTCAAGAAAAATGCGTGGCAATGCTTCATACTTAGCTTTTACTGCAACACCTAAAAATAATACACTAGAACGATTTGGAGTAAAACAATTAGATGGGAAATTCAAACCATTCCATTTATATTCTATGAAACAAGCTATTGAAGAAGGGTTTATATTAGACGTATTAGCTAACTACACTACTTATAAAAGCTATTATGAAATAAAAAAATCAATAGAGGATAACCCACTATTCGATACTGTAAAAGCTCAAAAGAAACTAAGAACTTATGTTGAGCAAAACAAACAAACAATTGCTACAAAAGCAGAAATTATGCTCGAGCACTTTGTTTCAAAATTGGTGAATACTAAGAAATTAAAAGGCAAGGCAAAGGCAATAGTTGCATCACAAAGCATCGAATCAGCAATAAACTATTACTTTGCTTTGAAGCAATTATTAGAAGACAGGGGAAATCCATTTAAGATTGCAATCGCTTTTTCAGGAATGAAAAAAATTAAAGGGATTGAATATACCGAAGATAGTATCAATGATTTTCCAGCAAAATTAGACACTGCTAAACCAACTGACCCTGGTTACATTTCTGATAAAATTGCTCGTTATGTTGATATGGATGAATACAGAATATTGGTTGTAGCAAATAAATACCTTACAGGTTATGACCAGCCAAAGTTAACCGCTATGTATGTTGATAAAAAACTACAAGGGGTAATAGCTGTTCAAGCCTTATCGAGATTAAACCGTTCGTCAGATAGATTAGGTAAGAAAACGGAAGATTTGTTTATACTCGATTTTTACAATGCAACAGAAGATATAAAAAAATCCTTCGACCCATTTTATACTGCAACTTCTTTAAGTAAAGCCACCGACATTAATGTGCTTCATGAATTAAAATCAAATTTGGATGATGCAGGTGTTTACGAATGGAGTGAAGTGGAGGATTTTGTTTTAAAATACTTTAAAGGTGTAAATGCTCAAGAGCTAAGTCCAATTATTGATATAGCTGCGGAACGATTTAATACCACTTTGGAATTGGAAGATAAAGCAAAGGCAGATTATAAAATTAAAGCAAAGCATTTTGTCAAAATATATGGACAAATGGCATCTATTATGCCTTATGAAGTTCCAGCTTGGGAAAAGCTGTTTTGGTTTTTAAAATTCTTAATTCCGAAGTTAGTAATTGTTGATAATGAAAAAGATGCTTTGGATGGTTTATTAAATTCTGTTGACCTTTCAACTTATGGACTTGAAAGAGTTAAATTAAATAACAGCATTGGTCTTGATGCAACAGAAACAGAAGTTGACCCTCAAAACCCAAATCCTAGAGGCGCACATGGTGGCGATACTGAAATTGATGAATTGGACTTAATTATTAAAAGCTTTAACGAACGCTGGTTTCAAGGATGGGAAGCAACTCCAGAAGAACAAAGAGCAAAATTTGTGAATCTAGCTCAAAAAATGAAGGAGCATACCGACTTCAAGGAAAAATATGCTGATAATACGGATAATCAAAATAGAGAAATTGCTTTTAATAAAATATTTGATGATGTAATGGGTAAGCAACGTAAAAACGAACTTGACCTATATCGATTAATTTCTCAAGATGAAGGATTTAAACATGCTATGCAGGATACTATCAAAAGGATGTTGAGAGCGTAAAAAAAATAATTTTAAACAATTAAAGATGTCAAAAACACATAATCTTTTTATTAGTCATTCCTGGAATTATTCAGATGCTTACACAAAGCTTACTAGCATGCTAGATAATAGGTCACACTTTATTTACAAAAATTTTTCTGTGCCTAAAGACGACCCCATTCATAATGCACCAAATGAAAAATTATTGTATGAGGCTATTAAGAGGCAAATTCAATTAAGTCATGTTGTGATTTTAATGTCAGGAGTTTATAGCACACATAGTAAATGGATTAATAAGGAAATTTTAATTGCTACAAGGGAATTTTCAATTAAAAAACCAATTCTTGCAATTGAACCTTGGGGTTCAGAGAGAACAAGTAAGGTTGTAACAGATGCGGCAGACCTTGTAGTAGGCTGGAACACAGAATCAATAATTACAGGCATTAGAAAACTTTCATAAAACATGAGAAAGGCATTAGTAATAGGAATTAATAATTACCCTTCCGCACCTCTTAATGGTTGTGTAAAGGATGCAATTGAAATTGCAAATGTTTTAGAAAAACATTCGGACGGCTCCCCAAACTTTAGTGTCAAATTAATAACTGACCCAGGTGAATCTGCTACTAAAGCTAAGATTCGGGAAGCAATTGAAAAACTATTTGAAGGAACACCCGATGTAGCTCTTTTTTATTTTTCAGGACATGGATTAATTAAATCCACAGGAGGTTATCTTGTTACTAGTGATTATGAAAGATATGATGAAGGAATAAGCATGGATGATATTCTTAAAATAGCTAATCGTTCAGGTGCAAGAGACAAAGTAATTATTCTTGATTGTTGTCATTCAGGAATATTTGGGAATCCTAATTTTGGCGATTCAACTTTAGCACAGATTTCCGATGGTATTACAGTTTTAACAGCTTGTAGAGATAACGAACCTTCCATAGAAGTAAATGGTGGCGGAGTTTTCACTTCCCTTCTTTTAGATGCTTTTGAAGGTGGAGCAGCTGATTTAAGAGGTAATGTAACACCAGGTAGTGTTTATGCTTATGTTGATGAAGCTTTAGGTGCGTGGGATCAAAGACCTATATTTAAAACCAATGTTTCAAAATTTGTTCAATTAAGAAAAATAAATCCACGAGTTCCAATTGATAAACTGAGAATGATAGTTGAATTATTTCCTAGCCCAAATGAACATTTTAAATTGAACCCTGAATTTGAAGACACTTTTGAAAATCATGATATGCTGAAAGTGAAAACTTTCAAACTGCTTCAAGAATATGTCAAAATTGGACTCGTTGTGCCAGTAGATGAGGAACATATGTATTATGCTGCAATGAATTCTAAGTCATGCAGATTGACAGCAATAGGTTATCAATATTGGAGACTTGCTTCAGAAAATAAATTATAGAGACAAATATGAAATTCGGATTCCGCATACCTTCAATCACCAAACGAATTGCAGCTCGTACCTCGGTAAAGCGCATCATTCGTCACAATCTAGGTTTTAAAGCACCTAGAGGTATGGGCTGGATAACCGACCCTAAGAAAGCTTTGTACAATAAAGTGTATAACAAAACCAGTAGAGGCTGTTTGGTTAGTGTTGTGTTTTTATTAAGCATGCCATTTGCTTTGGCTTATGTGGTATGGAAAATTTGTATTGCATGAAGCTGCGTTACTTTGTAATAGCTTTCCTATTCATTCTGCTGGCGGCTTGCGGCAATAGCAATGATTCAGGAACAGGGAAAAAGCCAGTGTATGTAAAACCAAGCATTGATTATAAAGGCAAGTTCAGAAAAGGTCATATACGCATGCCTGTGAGCACGAATAAAAATGCTATAAAAAATCAGAACCGTTCCAGGTATTATTACCATACCAGGGGTAAATACAGACGCAAAAAATAACTAAGTATTTCTTTGCACCACTCGCTGAATATACCGTATAAATTCTTTTGAGCCAACCACTTTTACTTCCTCTAAAAATCCCATTACAAAACGTCCTGGTGCTTTATAGCTCTGCACATTTGCTTTGAAATAATACTTGCCACTATCAGGTATTTGCTTAATGAATGCAGCACTCATGGGATATTCTTCTTTAAATACCAGGTAAGCCCTCATAGTCATTTGCAATTCAATTTCCTTATTCATGCTCTTGCCCTGGAAACCAAAAATATCAGGCTTGTGGAATTCATGCTGGGCTTCATGCTCCATGGGAGTTTCTAATACTTCAACGCTAGCCATTCGCTCAATATTGAAATACT
>CALQJH020000052.1 GCA_943330835.2 Candidatus Kuenenia stuttgartensis | reverse complement strand
GTATCATGCTGCATTCTTTTTATTTCTATTATTTATTCATTTAAAAAAATATTAACGATGAAAAAGTTATCATTATTAAGTATGGTATTATTGGGTTTATTCTTTTCTGCTACATCAATTGCACAGACTGTAAAAAAAGAAACTATTAAGGTTTGGGGCAATTGTGGTTCTTGTAAAAAGAAAATTGAAAAAGCTGCAAAGTCAGCAGGGGCTTCATCAGCAAGCTGGGATTCAGAAAGCCATGAATTAGCCGTTAGTTATGCAGAAGAAAAATCATCAAGCGTGAAAATTCAGGAAGCTATCACTAAAGTTGGTTATGATACACAAGATTTTACTGCAGATGATAAAGTGTATGATGAACTACCAGGATGTTGTCAATACGACCGTAAGCCAATGGCTCCTGCGATGCCTGAAACTAAGCCGCAGTAATGAAAAAAATACTTTCGGTTTTGCTCTTATTTATGGGTATTGCTGCTCAAAGTCAAATTAATAAAATTACGATTCAGGCAAGTGGGCTTACTTGCAGTATGTGCAGCAATTCCATAAATAAAGCTTTAAAATCAATAGCATATGTGGATAAAGTTGTTGCCAATATTAAGAACTCAAGTTTCGAAATAACCTTCAAGCCTATCGCTCCTATTAGTTTTGACCAGCTGAAGAAAAAGGTAGAAGCTGCCGGATTCTTTGTTGCCAAATTTGAAGTTTCCATTGTTTTCAAGAATGTAGTCGTTTCTAAAGATGCACATATTGAATGGGATGGAACGATGTATCATTTTTTAGATACAGGCGACAGGGTATTGAATGAAGAAACTACCTTTCGTGTTCTTGATAAAGGATTTGTTTCTGCAAAAGAATTTAAGCGCAATTCAAAGTTGACCAGCATGGAATGTTATCAAACAGGAGTAATGGGAAAATGCTGTGACTTGAAAAACAAATCTGCAGGTGTCAGAATTTATCATGTAACTATTTAATCAATCATTGAGGGTGCAATCATTTCTTCGGAATTTGGTTGTACCCTTTTTTATATCTTCCTCTTGAAAAAAGTAATTTTCTTTCTGATATTTCCAATAATCTTTCCTTGCATTTCGAAAGCACAGGAATTGTTCGCTTACACAGAGCCAGCCAGTAATATGGCCAGTAAAGCTATTGGACTGAGACTTAGTAATTATATAATGCGAGATGATGTTTCAAGTAATTACAGCCTTTATGTCAATCCTGAAATCATGGTTGGATTATCCAAGAAGATCATGCTTCATGGAGAAATGTTTATTTCAAATCAACATAAAAATTTCCTGTCAGAAGGAGGTGCATTTTATATGAAATATCGGTTTTACAGTAATGATGATATTCATAGCCATTTCAGAATGGCCTTGTATGGTCGCTATGCAAGTAACAATAGTGAGTTGCGACAGCCTGCAATTGATTTAAATGGACGCCACTCAGGATATGAGCTTGGATTTATTGCCACAAAATTAATTAATAAGGTGGCCCTGTCGTCAACAATATCTTTTGTTGAAGCAATGAATAATACAAATGGTCATGATTTCATTTCGATAGAAAATAGTGGCAAAGAGGCTATTAATTATGGCGTATCAATTGGTAAATTATTTTTGCCTAAAGAGTATATCAATTACAATCAAATTAATGTAAATGGGATGATGGAATTGCTCTGTCAATCTAATTTGCATTCCCATAAGACATTCGTAGATATTGCTCCTGTTGTACAGTTTGTTTTATTTAGTAAAATGAGAATTGATCTTGGCTATAGATTTTCTTTGGTGAATGATCTTTTTCGTAGCGCTTCGAATGGAGGATTGTTGAGAGTGGAGTATAATTTTTTCAATGTATTTTGAGGAGAAGGTTGAATGTTGTTGAATGTTGTTGAATGTTGTTGAATGTTGTTGAAATCAACCAATTAACTAATCAACCAATCAACTATTCTGCAAGTCCTTTTCAAAATAAGCGATAGTACCACCAACCCAATTTTTATTTTCATTATACCTGGTGCCAATCATTTTTCCTTTGCTTAGTCTGGCGAGGTTGTGAATGGCAATAGGTCTTTCCCATCCATTTTTCCAGAAATAAAATAATCTTATTTCTGCTTTTGCTGGCTCATCGGGGGTTTCAATAATCGGAGCGTAGTTTACTTTCTTTTGTAAGATCCAGTTTTCCGGGTCTTTAATTTTCAGCATATCTTCTTCCTTGACATCAATAATTACACCTAATCCAGCGTAAGAGAAAAGTGGCTTTAATACATAATCCTCTAATGGCAAAGGCATTTTGACTTCGTTTAAAAAGTAAGTTTCCGGAATATACTGATGCTGTAAAAATGGTAAAGTGAATTTGCTTATTCTGTAAAACCAATTAGAATGTGGTATCCATGTTACATCATACTGCTGTTTTAAATCAATGACGTCTTTCAGATCGTGTTGTTTTAAATCGTCAAAAACAATCCTGTTGAATATTCTTTTAATCAGTATTTTATTTCCTTCTTCTATGTAGAATAATTGTGCTCCCTCAGCTTTTATTTTAGTGAAGCAAATTGTTTTTATGCCAAGCATCTTCTCCATGCATTTGAAGTCGATTTTTGTTTTTTGCTTATCGGGATAAATTTCCAGTAAGATTACATTTTCAATTTTCTCCTCTCCAATAATAATATCTTTTAGTACTTGTAAATAGCTTTCTTTATTATAACCATTCAGGAAGGAATCGTAATAAGGAGGGACTACATGATGTAGCCGCGTCACATCGTCAAGGCAAATTTGAAACCCAAACAAAGAAGGGAAACCCTGCATTTCTATGAGTTGTGGCGCTATTTCGTTGTGTTTATCTTTACAAATACCAAAATCGAATACAATCATTTGAGGATGTTCATCTTCGCCTGGCAGATTATTGTTTTCAGGGATGCTTCGCTCTGTTATTGTTTTGAAATCTTTATCTAAAATAAAGTCAATGATATGCTCGCAGGTGTCGAGCATATTATTTTTGAAATCTTTCTCTATGAAAATAGGGGTCTCCGCAATGCTGAAATCAATGTCACTTTTGCATGATTCCTTGATGGTACGGATAATATTAAAATAGTATTTTGTTGAAAACTGTTGATTGAAATTTTTTCTGAGTGACTTTTGCATTTGACAACTACTGTTTAATGAATATTTTAAAAGTCCTTAGTTGAGCGGTTTAAAAAATCAGGAATAACCTTGCTATAAGTCAGCATGATTTTATCGGGATCATTCAATTGTCCCATCATCGATTTCCATTTTTGTTCGCCATGATTCTCTATGATTATTTTTTTCTTTTCTACAGATAGCAAGTATTGCAGCATGCCTTTCACATCGCCTTCCGGATGGAATTGTGTCCCAATCATGTATTCGTTGAATCTGATTGCCATAATGGCTCTTTCCAGATTAACATGAGGGCGGTCTTTTTCAATGGCTAAAACAGTCGCCCCTGAGTCATGCATTTTTTTATAATCCGGATTTATAACTTGATAATCCCTGTTGTCAACTACATAGAATGGATCTGGGAGTCCTTTGAAAATATCGTCGTTGATTTCATTATTTACAAAGTGAACAGGAAAGATGCCAAAAGAAGTACTCTTTCTTTTTTTTACTTCAGCAATTCCAAAAAATCTACAGGCTAATTGAAAAGAGTGGCAAATGAAAAATACATTTTTCTTGAGCTTGTTATTCTTGTCTTTATTAAAATCAATGACAGCCGCAATCCAATTGAAATATAATTCTTCCCAATTACTCCCGTCATCTTCTATAGGGCTCCCTGGCCCTCCACTTGAAATATAAATATCATAATCGAGATTAGGAATTTGGTTGGATGCTCTGACTTCAAATTCATCAAGGGTGATATCGAAATTATTTGTTTTGCCAAAATTGTCGATTTGTTCACGTAAGCAACGCATCCCTTGATTTTCGGTACCCTTGTACAAATCCAATATGGCAATTCTAAGTGCTCTTCTCATTATTTAAAATAGGGAGCTAAAATAGCATATTTCTTCGAAGAGACGGTTTAAATACTTTATTAGTTGCAATTCCAATAATATGATGCTTCACGCCTTGTTCATTTAGTAAAAATATCAATTCGCCAATTGTTTTATTATCTTTACGGCCTATTTATGAAGACAAAAACTATAAAGAAAGACAAGGTTAATATCATCACGCTGGGATGCAGCAAGAATATGGTTGATAGCGAAGTTTTGAGTGGTCAATTGATTGCTAATGATATTAATACCATTCATGAAAATGAAAAGCGTGATCACAATATTGTGATTATAAACACCTGTGGTTTTATTGAAAAGGCAAAAGAAGAAAGTATTAATACTATTCTCGAAAATGTAGCCTTGAAAAAATTGGGGAAACTCGATAAAGTATTTGTTACAGGATGTTTAAGTGAAAGGTATAAATCAAATCTCGAAAAAGAAATTCCTGAAGTAGATGCTTATTTCGGAACTATGGAATTGCCCATGATATTAAAAAGGTTTGAGGCGGATTATAAAGGAGAATTAATAGGAGAGCGTTTATTGATTACACCTCAACATTACGCGTACATGAAGATTAGTGAAGGGTGTAATCGCACTTGTTCATTTTGTGCTATTCCATTGATGCGTGGACAACATGTAAGCAGATCAATAGAGTCGATCGTAAACGAGGCTAAAACTTTGGTGCAACGTGGTGTTAAAGAAGTGATGTTGATTGCACAGGAATTGACTTATTATGGGTTGGACATTTATAAAAAAAGAGAACTGCCTAAATTGATGCACGCGTTGGCCGATGTGGAAGGATTAGAATGGATTCGTTTACATTATGCTTATCCATCAAAGTTTCCGTTGGAGATCATTGATGCCATGAAAGAGAGAAGTAATATTTGCAACTACCTCGATATGCCTTTACAGCATGCTTCCAACAATATGCTCAAGCAAATGAAGCGCCAAATTACCAGAGAAGAAATGGAGGATTTGATTGGGGAGATTCGAAATCGGATTCCTGATATTTGTCTTCGTACGACTTTGATTGCAGGCTTCCCCGGCGAAACGAGAGATGATGTAGAAGAGTTAAAAACGTTTTTGCAAAAAATGCGTTTCGATAGAGTGGGTACATTTACGTATAGTCATGAAGAGCAAACGAGTGCGCATGATTTAGTTGATAATATTTCTGAAGAAGAAAAAGAAGAGCGAGCTCAGGAAATTATGGATGTGCAGCAAGATATCAGCTTGGAAAAAAATAGTGAAAAAATCGGGAAAGTATTTAAAGTAATGGTTGATAAAAAAGAGTCTGGTCGTTATCTTGGCAGAACAGAATTTGACAGTGTGGAAGTCGATAATGAAGTGATCATCAACTCTTCAAAAAAATTAGTCATAGGCGATTTCGTAAATGTAAAAATCACGAATGCATTTGATTATGATTTGGAGGGGGAGGTGGTGAATTAGTTTAAAACGTTCAATAGGTTTAATAGGTTTGCAATAAAAATAAAAATAAACATTATAGCATTACACTTTTTCAATCATGACAATAGACAATAAGCGCAGCGAATTAAACATTTCAAACCTATTATAGGGTATTAAACATTTTTAAACATTGCATTACACTGTATCATATCTGTCTTATGAATCTACAGGATTATTTTCTAATCTTGTTACAGATTACTTAAATAATGATGAGAAAGTAACATCTTTATATTTACATAGGCCTAATTTAAAAGGTATTGAGGAGGCAATAAAAAATAAATCCGAATCCAACATAGACAGGGCATTACTGGTTTCTGCATTAAAGAAGCAATATGAATCAGTCTATGCATCAGAAAAAGTCGTAAGAAATATTGACTGCCTTTTAAACGAAAATGTTTTTACCATCTGTACTGCCCACCAGCCGAATATTTTTACTGGGCATTTGTATTTTATTTATAAAATCATCCACGCTATTAAATTGGCGGAAGAGTTAAATCATGCTATTCCTGAAAATCGTTTCGTGCCGGTTTATTACATGGGAAGTGAAGATGCTGATTTGAATGAATTGGGAGAGGTTTTTATTAAAGGCAAGACCTACAAATGGGCTACACAACAGAAAGGAGCTGTTGGTAGAATGAAAATTGACCAGTTTTTACTGGCAATTATGAACGAGTTGGAAGGACAACTTTCTATCGAACCATTTGGTTTGAAAATTATCAATAAAATAAAATCAATTTATACAGAGGGGAAGACAATCGAGCAGGCCACATTTGAATTTGTACATGACTTGTTTGGAGAATATGGGCTTGTGGTTTTATTGCCTGATAATAAAAATTTTAAAGCTTTATTCGCAAATATTGCAAAGAAAGAACTCACAGAGCAGTTTTCGTATCAATGTGTTCAAGAGACGATAAAAACTATTCCCAATCAGTATAAAGTGCAGGTTGCAGGACGGGACATTAATCTCTTTTATTTGAAAGATGATTTCAGAGAGCGAATTGAATGGAATAATGATAAGTATGAAATTGTAAATACAGCAATTACTTTTACTCATGATGAAATCCTGCAGGAGTTGGAAAATTATCCTGAAAGATTTAGTCCGAATGTAATTTTAAGGCCATTGTTTCAGGAAATGATTTTGCCAAATATTGCATTTATCGGTGGAGGTGGAGAATTGGCTTATTGGATGGAATTGAAAAATGTTTTTGATAAAGCAACTATTCCTTATCCGGTTTTAATATTGCGAAATTCATTCAGTATCGTTGATGAAAAAACCTCGGACCTTATAAAAAAACTAGGGTTATATGAGGCGGATTTTTTCGAATCTGCAACTGCTATTCATGAGAAATTGGTAAAGAAAAACTCTACACATCATCTTGAGTTATCAAATGCAAAGCAATCTTTGCACCTCTTGTATAATGACATTAAAGCTGCTGCTTCTACTATTGATGTCACTTTGGGTGATCATGCGGGAGCTATGTATGTAAAGTCTTTACGACGAATTGAATCTCTTGAAAAGAAAATGATAAAAGCAGAGAAGCGAAAATATGAAGACGAGCTACGACAAATATGTAAAATAAAGGTGGCTTTATTTCCTAATCATATTCTTCAGGAACGTGTCGATAATTTTTTACCTTACTATGCAAAGTGGGGGGATGATTTTATACCAGCGATTTATAAATCTTCTAAAGGGTTAGAGCAGGAATTTTGTATAATGTCAACTGCTTAACAATTTAGCCCACGGTTTAAACCGTGGGCTAAATTGAAATCGACGCTGTAAATATTAATATAATAATTTTTTTAAAAAAAGAGCCCACGAAAAGATAGGATCTGACATTTCATGAATTTATTTAGCTCAATTATTTTACTAGCCTTCCCTCAAGGTTTCTGCTAAGACAAAAAAACAAATGCAGCTAAACGGTTTTTTATCAATGTAAATAGAATCGAAAATCTCGCCCTGACTTCTCTCCTGAAGGCAGGAGTGGGTAATAGGAAATTGTTCCGACAATAAAAGAGGCTGTCCTTTTAAGACAGCCTCTTCGCATAAAAATTAAAGTCCTATTATTTAAAATCTGCTTCAGTAACTCCTTCATTGACTTTCACTTCATCAAGTGTAAAAGTCATTTCTTGTTCGCCGAAAGCTCTTACTGTTGTAAAAGGGATTAATATATTCCCTACTTTAGTATAGTTTGAATAATCTGCACTAATGGTTATTTCGGTTTCCTTAGCTTCCATAGTAGTTTCATCTCTCAATAGTAAGCCAGATTTGATCGAATAATATTCAACAGAGACCTTGCCACTTGGAGCGGTTACTTTTAATTTGTAAGTATCTTCTTCACCTACTTTTCCTGTTCCTAAATAAGACGCCTGGTAATCTTTTGAAATGTAGAATAATTGTGGAATTAAAGCTTTTTCATCCTGAGCTTCTTTGATTTCTTTTTCATCCATTTCTTCTTTCTTGCCACCCTGAACCTGATAGCCTTTAATGCCATCAAACATTTTTTCCATTACAGTCGCTTCACCCATTTTTACTTCTGTACGATTTTTATTAGGAGCCATTTTCATATCGGTCCCTTTTAAACTCATTCCCTGTATTTCCATGGTAAAGGAAGTTTTCATGGTATTTATTTTCATGGCTTCATCTTTTCCTCCAATAGCTTTTAGGTAGCTGGCAATAATTGATGAAGCAGAAACAGCTTCAGTTGTTTTTTCTGTTTCTTTGATATTTATTTCGTTTGCTTTCTCTACAACTGGATTTGCGTATTTGTCATATTTTTTAATTGGGAATCCAAGTCTGCTTAGATTCGGCAAAATCTTGCTGCCATTTCCTACAATAACAATACGGCTATTATTTTTCTCGAAATATTTCTTAGATACACGTTGAACATCTTCAACAGTTACCGCATTTATTTTTTGAAGGAAAGTGCGGTAATAATCTTTTGGTAAATTATTAATCAAAATATTAGTAGCATAAGAAGCCGTTCTTTCAGGATCTTCCATGCCTAATGCAAAGGAGCCATTGTATTTAGCTTTAGTATTATTCAACTCTTCTGCTGTGATTTTTCCTTCACGCATATTATTGATTTCATTGAGTATTTCAGCTACAGCACTATCAGCTTTTTCGCTTCTTACTTGCGCGCTACTTGAAAATTGAGTTTGGAATCTGCCTGTACCAACAGTAGAATAACTGCCATAAGTAAATCCATGTTTTTCTCTTAAATTCATAAAGAGTTTGCTTTCTGCTCCCCCGCCTAAAATTTGATTGGCTATTGCTAAAGCATGGTAATCAGGGTTGCTTAATGGGTTATTGATCAAATTGCTCACTTTGATTTCTCCCTGAACTGCTGTTGGCAAGTCGATGAAATCAATTTCTGTTTCTTTTACATTGTCAACATTTGGGATTCCCTGCAAACTCATTTTTACGCCTTTCCAATTTCCAAATGCTTTTATAGCTAATGCTTTTGCGGCTTCTGGGGTGATGTCTCCAACAAAAGTCAGATAAGCCCGAGAAGGAGAGATATTGTCTTGATAGGCTTTTTTAACATCAGCTAAAGTCAATGCTTTTATCGATTCTTCTGTTTCAAATTCTCCCTGTGCTGAATTTTTTCCGTAGCTCAATGCGCCAACAACTCTCGCAGAAATCATGGCAGCACTTTTTTCATTTGATTTTAAACCTGTTAATTTTTGTGTTTTTAATTTGTCAAATGACTCCTGAGGAAATGCAGGTGATTGAATAGCTTCAGCCATCATCATAAATGCTTTATCGAAGTAACGGCTAAGTGCAGACGCAAATCCACCTGATTCAAACAAACTTACATTCGCACCCATTTCATCAATAGCTTGATCGAATGTCGCTTTAGGTGTTTTTGTTGTTCCTTCTCCAAGCATTCCTCCCATCATTCCATTAACGC
>CALQJH020000051.1 GCA_943330835.2 Candidatus Kuenenia stuttgartensis | reverse complement strand
GTCTTCCCAGTTTCTGTTTTACCGTAACGCATGATGGCATCTTTAAAATCAAGATAAACCGCCATTTTTGTGGTGCCTACCCCATAGCCTTCGTCACATCTCTCTTTCGCAGCACGAGAAGCCACATCCCTTGGAACCAAATTCCCAAAAGCAGGATATCTTCTTTCCAAATAATAATCTCTTTCTTCTTCTGGAATATCCTGAGGTTTCCTATGATCTCCTTTTTGCTTAGGGACCCAAATCCTGCCATCATTTCTCAAACTCTCACTCATCAATGTTAATTTACTTTGATGATCGCCACTAACGGGAATGCATGTAGGATGTATTTGCGTAAAACAAGGGTTACCAAAAAATGCGCCATTCTTGTGAGCTTTCCAAGCCGCAGTAACATTACTTCCCATTGCATTGGTACTTAAATAAAATACATTACCATATCCTCCTGTACACAATAATACGGCATGACCAAAATGTCTTTCTGTATTACCTGTAGTAAGATCTCTTGCAATAATTCCTCTTGCTTTGCCATCAATTTTAACGACATCCAACATTTCATGACGTGCATACATTTTTACATTACCTAAAGCAACTTGTCTTTCTAATGCACTATAGGCGCCTAATAAAAGCTGTTGACCAGTTTGACCAGCAGCATAAAAAGTACGTTGCACTTGTGTACCACCAAAAGAACGATTACTTAATAATCCACCATATTCTCTTGCGAAAGGAACACCTTGAGCTACCCATTGGTCAATAATAGCAGCGCTTACTTCTGCAAGACGATGTACATTACCTTCTCTAGCACGATAATCGCCTCCTTTAACTGTATCGTAAAATAAACGAAAAACTGAGTCCCCATCATTTTGATAATTCTTGGCAGCATTAATACCTCCTTGTGCAGCGATACTATGAGCACGGCGAGGACTGTCCTGAAAACAAAAAGCTTTTACTTTATAACCCAACTCACCTAAAGACGCAGCAGCAGATGCACCAGCAAGCCCGGTACCAACAACAATTATTTCTAATTTCCTTTTATTGGCGGGATTTACCAATTTGACATGCCCTTTGTAATCGTTCCACTTTTTATCCATTTCTCCATGTGGAATTTTTGCATCTAAAGCCATATATTGGGTTGTTTTATAAGTTTTAAACTATTGAATTGATGATTTTTATTTTATCCACTGGAAAAACATGGCAATAGGCATTAAAGCAAAAAGCAAACAAATGATAATTGCATAACCAAAACCAATAAATTTTATAAGTGGCGTATATTTTTTATGATTAATTCCAAAAGTTTGAAAGGCACTTTGAACACCATGATACAAATGCCAGAATAAAGCTACAACACCAAATACATAAAGTGCAACAGTCCAGTTACAACTAAATACTTCTTTCATTTCCTCAAATAAATTATGAGGTTGATCGCCACTATACAAAGCGACTTTTGTTGCGACATAAAAATGAGATAAATGCATCACAAGAAACAACAATAATAATGTTCCGAGAATACCCATCGATCGGCTATACCATTTACTATTTTTTCCTGGCTGATTAAAACTATAATTTACTGGACGAGCTTTTTTATTTTGATACCATAACGTTAAGCCTTGTATGATATGTAAAATCAATGTCGCAAACAATCCTATTTCTAAAAATCTCATAATCCAGTTATGGCTCATGAAGTGTGCAACCGAATTAAAAGTCTCCCCATTATCATTTAAAAAAATACAAGCATTAATTCCTGCATGCACAATAAGAAACAATACTAAAAATAAACCAGACAAACCCATTAGGAATTTTCTGCCAATTGAAGAAGTAAAAAAATGATTCCAGGTCATATAGCAAAGTTAAAAGATGTAAATTTTCATGCAAAAATAAGGCACAACGAATGAATATTCTATTTTATTAAAACAATTGTAGTAGATTTTATAATATTATTAAACAAGAAAATGATTAATTAATTCTTTTCATCATCATATTATCAATAAGCTGAAAAATTAGTTCAGGCTTAAACGTCCTCCATTCTATTAAATCAACAAAATTGATATAATGTGTGATTCTTGATTTTTTAAAATCATATTGACTTTGTTCGGGCATGTTTAATAAAACAACCCAGCCATTATCATCTTCCAATTGTTCCTTCCAATCTTCATAATAACTATCATCACTACTGTGGAAATTGAGTACATTTTCTGAAATGATGATATATTTTGTAATCCCATTTTTAAATAAGATATCTGTGATATTTCGTCTCAATGTCATAATATCATTTTCAATAGCATCATTCCATTCTCCTATTAATTCAATGATAGCAAATTGCATGTCGTACTCCACGTAAAGTAATTTCATATACAGTGTACGTGATCCGAATTCATCCCATTGCGGATGGATATAATAGTTGTATAGTGTTTGTGTGAATTCAAATTCACTGTATTGCCTTTTATAAAATGGGGAAAGTTTATCTTCTTCCGCTGTATATAAATGCCGCCAATTATAATATGGTTCAATATTTTGCAAGGGTTTTAAATAATTTTGTTTTGTAAAATTCGCGAATTTTCAAGAAAAAAACATAAAAAAAGAGGCTGTCTTTAAAACAGCCTCCGTGACTTATTAACCCGAAATCTTATTGAAGAACAATTTTTTCGTTAATGATAGTTGCTTTATTTCCGTCAAGTACTTTTACAAGATAAATTCCTTTTGATAATCTTGCATTCAAATCTACTTTTATAGTTTGTGAACCTTTAGTAACATTGATGTATTTTGTAGATACACTACGACCTGACAAATCAGATACTACGATGGAGTATCTGCCATCATTTTTTGTTTCTAATAAAACATTAAAAGAAGAATTTGTAACTGGATTTGGGAAGATTCTTGCATCAACAGGAGTAGCAGCGAAAGGAACTACAGCACTATTACTTAAGCTATTAGCTTCTTTTTGAAACAATAGATTAGCATTCGCGAAATCGGAAGCGTTATATCTTTCATCAGAGCCTTCAATTTTAACTGCTTTAAGATCAGCAAAGTTTAGTTTGTAGTATCCTACAAATTGATTTGCACTAGCTACAATAATTTCGCCTTCGTCATTTACTGCAGCTGCGTTTGTGGTATAACCTGCAGGAAGTCCTTGAATCATGCCTTTGTAAGTTGCAATACGAGTGTTAGCATCTATAACATAGACATTATGATTAGCAGAAATTACATACAATTTTCCAAAAGCATCAGCAATCATATCACCACCCCAGCTGCTGCATTTATTGTGAATGGAATTACCACTATTTGTTTCGGCATCGATAATGTTTCCTAAATCAGTGATTACAGGTTTCTTGCCAGTAGTGAAAGAAAAGAAATGGTTGCCGTCATTACTAATCGCATAACCATTACCGTCAGCAGCAATTACCATTCTTGTAATGTCAGTTGCTTCATCATTAACTTCAGCATTTTTGTAGTTATTGATAGCCATTGTATAGAACTGAGGGTTGCTTTCACTTGAATTTAAATCCAACCAACGCAACTCTCCTTTGCGCATTGGAGTGAAAAATAATTTATTGCTTCTTTTGTCGTATGCTGCAGCAGCTACAAATGTACCTGTTGGATATGCAGCAGAACTAAAAATATTTTGATCAGCAATTCCACCTTTATTGGTTACTACTTTTGTGTTTACATCAGTAATAGAAAAATTAGACTTACTTCTTTCAAATAAGGTCTTCGTTACTTGTCCTGTCGTTAAATCTAATTGACGAATGTTCATCCAGATAAAATCATTATTGCCATCACCAGTGATAGCATAAGTAGTTTTGTTGTTTTGTGCAGTTCCTAAAAGTGAACTTGCGATAAATGCTGTTGTGAGTAGAAATTTGTTGTTCATAAGTCAACGTATTTTATGGTTAATATATAATGTTATAAAAATCTAATTTACAATAAAGAAGTAAAGAAAACAAGATTTTTTTATAAATCATTTTTTTTAAAAGCTTCATTTAAGCTTCCCGCCGACAGCAGAAGTTGTTTTGCTTGTTCAAAATCATTGATTTGAAGCGTTTCCATGAGAATATTTACGGCACGATTAATCAATTTTTCATTATTAAGCTGCATATCAATCATTTTATTCCCTTTCACATGACCTAATTTCACCATCACAGCTGTAGAAATCATATTTAAAACCATTTTTTGTGCTGTCCCTGACTTCATCCTTGTACTCCCCGTAATAAACTCGGGACCTACAATTATCTCAATAGGATAATCAGAAATCAAACTGATTGGTGCGCCAGGATTGCAGACAACCGATCCCGTTACAACCGCATTTTCATGAGCTTTTCTCAACGCATTTAATACATAGGGTGTTGATCCACTTGCGGAAATACCTATAACGACATCATTTGCACCTATCTGATTTGAAACCAAATCTTCCCAACCCTTGGATGTATTGTCTTCTGCAAATTCAACTGCGGATTTTATAGCTTCCTCTCCTCCTGCAATTACCCCTGTAACCAAATTCGCCGACACGCCAAAAGTAGGAACACACTCGCTTGCATCCAGAATGCCCAATCTGCCGCTTGTCCCAGCACCAATATAAAAAAGTCGCCCGCCATTATTCAACTTCGAAATGATTATGTCAACTAATGCTGAAATCTGAGGAATGGCAATATTCACCGCATGAGCAATTTTTTCGTCTTCTTGATTAATTGCCTCAAGCATCGCAGGAACAGCCATTTTTTCAATATCCTGATAATTAGAAGATGATTCTGTAATCTGCTCGAAAGCCATATAAATGCTGAATTATTGATGATACTTTATGAGACCTTCCATTGGATCTTTATATACTTTCCCCAACTCTAATTCGTACGAATCGCAAAGACTCTTCAATACATCTTTGAATCCAAAGGCAACACTTCCAACAAAATTTATGGGCAAACTCCAGCTTTCCCGATACTTGCAAATGTGGTTGAAGAAAAAATCATTTAACCCATCTTCAATAATATTTTCAATCATAAAATGCCCCCTGTTTTCCACTAAAAAAGAAACATAACCGGCAAGGTACCTATTTGGAAGAGGCTGCTTGTAAACCGCATCTAATATCTCAGAAACAGTTGTATTATATTTAGCATTAAATCTTTCCATTAAATCTGGCTCAAAAGTATTGTAGAGATAGTATTGAAGTACTTTTTTTCCAAGATAGGTGCCACTTCCTTCGTCGCCCAATATGTATCCTAAACCTGGACTATTTTTTACGACTTTCTTGCCATTGAAATAACAAGAATTTGACCCTGTTCCTAAAATACAAGCAATCCCTTTTTTATTGCCGCAAAGCGCCTTTGCAGCACCTATTAAATCATGGTCTACTTTGATCCGTGATGAAGGAAAGATATTTTTGAGGGCAGTTTTTATCAAGTTGACATTCTCTATATTACTACAGCCTGTGCCATAAAAATAAATTTCTTCCGGACTGGTTTTCTTAAGTTTTGGAAGCAACTCTTTTATTAAAATCTCCTGAATTTGCTGGCCTGATAAAAAATAAGGGCTTATTCCCTGTGTTTTGGCTTTGATTTTATTCTTCCCGTTAATCAAACACCATTCGGTTTTTGTAGAACCACTATCTGCAATTAGTTTAATAGACATTTTTTAATAGTTTAAGAATGGTCAAGTTATATCATTCAATTCAAATAATAGTAAAATTAAGTTGCTTGATTAAAAAAATTAACTTCGCACAAAATATTATTTCAAAGACGATAATTTATAAAAATGAATAACCCCAAATTAAAAATCGCTTTACCGATTTTATTAAGTCTTTCTATGATTGCGGGTATTTTTATTGGATTCAAAATGAGAGATGGATTTCCTGGGAAAGCTTTTTTTTCAATGGAGCAAAAATCATCAATTAATGAAGTTTTCAATTTAATACAAAACAAATACGTGGATGAAGTGTCCCTCCATAAACTTGCAGATACCGCGATAGATGTAATTTTGAGCAAACTTGACCCTCATTCTATTAGAATTCCTGCTGCCCAATTGGAATCCATCAATGAAGATCTTCAAGGGAGTTTTTATGGTATAGGTATCGAGTTTGATATTTTTAGTGACACCCTAAATGTCACGCATGTACTAAATAATGGGCCTGCTTTTAAATCGGGCATCCAATTTGGCGATAAATTTATTAATGCCAATGGAAAAGTAATTGCTGGTAAAAAATTAAGTGCTGATTCCCTGAGAAAAATAATATGCGGCAACAAAGGAACTGCTTTAAAAATGGAAGTTTTACGAAATGGATCATTGATAACGGTTAACATTAAACGAGATTATGTTCCAATAAATAGCATTGACGCTTCTTATATGATTACTCCTGAAATTGGTTATATTAAAATTAACAAATTTTCAACTCAGACTTACCATGAGTTTATGACAGCTCTAATGGGACTTAAAAATAAAGGCCTGAAAAAATTAATTCTTGATTTAAGGGGAAATGGAGGTGGTGTCTTAGATGAAGCAGTTGATATTGCTGATGAATTTCTTGAAGGAGATAAACTCATTACCTATACCATAGGGAAACATTTCCCCAAAAAAGAATACCGGTGTCGCAGATTAGGACAATTTGAAAAAGGCACATTAATAGTTTTGACTGATGAAGGAAGCGCTAGTGCAAGTGAAGTTTTAATGGGAGCCTTACAAGATTGGGACAGAGCAACGATATTGGGTAGACGAAGTTTTGGAAAAGGTCTGGTTCAGGAACAATTCGATTTGAGTGATCATAGTGCTTTACGATTGACCATCGCAAGATATTATACACCAATTGGAAGAAGCATACAGCGATCCTACAAAAATGGAGAATATGCTTACTATGAAGAAATTTACAATAGAATTGGAAATAATAACCCTGCTCGACAAGATTCTATAGCATACGAAGCCACTGAGAAATTTAAAACCCCTTCAGGGAAAATACTTTATGGAGGCGGAGGGATTAGTCCTGATTATTTCATGCCATCAGACAACGAGATGCTAAACGAAACAATGGCTGGATTACTTACAAAAAATATCATTGATCGATTTGCCTATAATTATTTAATACATAACGAACAAATGAAGAATAGGTACTCATCAGCATTGGATTTTGATCTGTCATTTCAATTTAACGAATCCGAATGGCAAGCGTTTATTTCTCTTGCGCAAAAAGATTCTATAGACACTAAAAAAATAACAAGTACGAATAAATCATCTATTCAGCAATCCCTTAAAGCAAGGATTTCTAGGTTTTTTTGGGATAAGAATGGACTTTATGAAATCTTAAATGCAAATGATGCAGTTATAAAAAAAGCACTTGAATTAATTAAATAGGATCAAATACAGGAATTATTATCTTTGACGCAAATAAAAAATCTATGTGGCTCAATAACATTTTAGAAACGATAGGGAATACTCCCCTAATCAAACTCAATAAAATAACTAAAGATCTACCCTGTACCGTTTTGGCTAAGGTAGAGTATTTTAATCCTGGCAATTCTATAAAAGACCGAATGGCCTTAAAAATGCTTGAAGTAGCAGAAAAAGAAGGAAAAATAAATCCTGGAGGAACAATCATCGAAGGAACCAGTGGCAATACTGGAATGGGTTTGGCACTTGCAGCTTGCGTAAAAGGATACAAATGTATTTTCACTACAACAGACAAACAATCTAAAGAAAAAGCGGATATCTTAAAAGCCGTTGGAGCTGAAGTTATTGTTTGTCCAACTAATGTAGAACCTGAAGATCCTCGCTCCTATTACTCTGTATCTAAAAGATTGGCTACAGAAATCCCTAATTCCTGGTATGTAAATCAATATGACAATTTAGCCAACAGACAAGCACATTACGAACAAACAGGCCCTGAAATCTGGCAACAAAGCGATGGGAAAGTCACTCATTTGGTAGTAGCAACAGGAACTGGTGGAACTATTGTTGGCACAGGAAAATACTTGAAAGAACAAAACCCCAACATTAAAGTATGGGCAATTGACAGCTACGGTTCATTATTAAAGAAATATTTTGAAACGGGAGAACTTGACCAAAAAGAAGTGTATCCATATATCAGTGAAGGATTTGGAGAGGATTTTGTTCCTGAAAATTACGATATGAAATATATTGACGCCTTCACCAAAGTAACTGATAAGGATGGAGCGGTTATGGCAAGAAGAATTGCCAAAGAAGAAGGTATGTTTTGTGGATATAGTGCAGGGAGTTGCCTACAAGGAGTTTTTCAATTGAAAGATCAATTAAAAAAAGATGATGTTGTTGTTTGTATTTTCCATGACCACGGAAGTCGATATGTTGGAAAAGTTTATAATGACGAATGGATGCTTGAAAGAGGATTTTTAGATGTGAAAACATTTAAAGAAATTATCAATGGCAGAAAAAGTCAGAAATTGGTAAGTCTTGCTCCTACTCATACGGTATTGGAAGCAATTGATTTAATGAAGAAATATGACATTGAAAATATACCGGTTTTTGAAAACGGTAAAAACATTGGTGCGATATCAGAAAGCGGACTCTTTGACAAGATGCTTAATAATTCAGAAATTAAAACACAATTAGTTTCAGACGTAATGGAGAAACCTTATCCTGAAGTCAGTTTTGAAACACCTGTAGAAAGATTAAGTACTTATATCAACAAAGAAAATGGTGCGGTCTTAAGTAAAGATGACAGTGGATTTTATCAAATTGTAACCAAGTACGACATTATACAAAGCCTCTCTAAATAAGTTTTACGTAAATTAACGTTAACGAATAAAACACCCTTCGATGCTGCGTTTCAAGACGCAGCATCTTTCATTTTGGCTAAATACTAATAATATAAAAACGTATAAATACGTCTACCCCTTTACGTAAAACATACCCCTGAAATCATGTGAACATTACGTTGCAACCCGTAATTACATCAATGCTAAAATAGCGCAATAACGCTCTTGTACAGCATCTTAAAGCGTCGCATCTTTGTGTCAGAAGTTGATTGATACATAACATATCAATCATTGTCCAAAAATCCAGACAAAACCAAAGTTCTTTTCAATATCCAGAAAAAACCGAATCCAATATCAGTCAACTTCTATTTAAATGATAAGTACGCTTTAAAAATATTTATCCCGATGAAAACTAAAACCAAATCCAGTACCTAGCCTATGCCCTTAAAAGCGAAGATGGCCAAATCCAAATCCTAAACATTATCTTGAAAAAGACAATGTGCGAAAAACCAAGAAACCAATATCCGGCTTATGCTGCCAATAACAGCGATGATGGCCAAAAAAAAACCAAAAGGGTTCCAAACGACCCAGTAGAAAACAAAACCGATTCCATTTCTTTTGAAATGGGTACTCAAAGCAGGAATACCATTTTACTTCCAATAAAGTAAAATCCAAACCTGAAAAACCAAATTGAGTAAAATGGGTTAAAAAACTAACTCCCACTTTTAAATGC
>CALQJH020000050.1 GCA_943330835.2 Candidatus Kuenenia stuttgartensis | reverse complement strand
TTATCGCCCATTCTAAATTTCTTCTTAGTACGATTACCAACTAATGAATAATCCGATTCATCGTGCCAGAAATCATCGTAGGTATTCAAATCTTTGATACTGATAAGCCCTTCACATTTGTGATCTACAGTTTCCACCCAAAAACCAAAAGCTGCTACACCAGAAATAATCCCTTTAAATTCATCTCCTAAATACTGCTTCATAAATTCCACTTGCTTGTATTTATTCCCAGCTCTTTCCGCTTCCATTGCACCTCTTTCCCTGTCACTGCAGTGCTTACAGCGTTCTTCCATTTTCTTTTCGGGCTTCAGATTTTTTTCCAAACACTCCTGAAGAATCCGGTGAACCATCACATCAGGATACCTTCTAATAGGCGATGTGAAATGACAATAATTTTCAAATCCTAATCCGTAGTGCCCAATATTTTTTGAGGTATAAATTGCCTTGGCCATTGTTCTGATACCCAACTGCTCCAGCACATGCTGTTCTGGTTTTCCATTCACATCATTTAACAATTGATTGAAAGAAGATGCCACTTCTTTTTCATTATTCACATCAAATGTATACCCGAATTTTTTTGCGAAAGCAGCAAATGGTTTTAATTTTTCCTCGTTAGGCTTATCATGAATGCGATAAGGGAATGGGATAGCTTCTTTATTGATTTTTATTTTTGAAACATGTTCTGCAACGGCTTGGTTAGCCAAAAGCATAAACTCTTCAATTAATTTATGGGCTTCTTTACTTTCTTTCACTACAATGCCAATTGGCTTTCCTTTTTCGTCCAATTTGAATCTTACCTCAGTGGAAGAAAAATTAATTGCTCCATTATCGAATCTTTTTTTACGGAATTGCTGAGCCAGATTATTCAACAATAAAATGGCTTTATTTTGAAGTCCGTCTTTTGTTTCGATAGTTTGCTGAACTTCTTCGTAAGTAAAACGATGGTTACTGTGAATCAATGTTTTCCCAATCCATTTGTGTTTAATCTCTGCTCTGTTGGTGATTTGAAAGATAACAGAGAAGGTATATTTGTCTTCATTCGGCCTTAGTGAACACAATTCATTGGATATTTTTTCTGGAAGCATTGGATTTACTCTGTCAGGAAGATAAACGCTAGTAGCTCTTGCATAGGCTGATTTGTCCAGCAATGAGTTAGGTTTCAAAAAGTGACTAACGTCTGCAATATGAACACCTATTTCATAATTGCCATTATCAAGATTTCTGATTGAAATAGCATCATCAAAATCTTTAGCATCTACAGGATCAATTGTAAAAGTGAGTATATCTCTGCAGTCTTTGCGCTTAGATGTTTCTTCTCGTGTAATCTTCCCCGATAGTTGTTCTGCTTCTTTCATCACATCGGCATCAAAGCCTAACGAAAATCCAGCTTCAATCAGGATTTCTTTCATGGCCATATCTGCATCATCTTGTGCAGTAATTACAGATTCAATTTCTCCTTGTGGCTTTCTGTCATCTTTATCCCATTTCACCAGTTTAGCTATAACACGATCACCATCTTGCGCACCATTTAATTTTTCTATAGGAATATAAAAATCAGGAATAGGCTTATCACCAGAAACTACAAAAAAAGCAACATTATTTTTAACCTGAACATTTCCAACAAAAGTAGTTTGCTTCCTTTCTACAACATCTACAATTTTACCTTCTGCCCTTTTTATAGTAGACCCTCCTTTTGCTACTTGAACTCTAACAATATCACCATTAAAAGCTTTGCCAAAATCATTTGGTTTTACCAATATATCTTTCTCTTGATGTTCAACAATAACAAAGCCCATACCACTCCTGCTGATTTCAAGCTTCCCTTTCAACAATTGAACCTGAGAAGATTTCTTCATCCCAACTTTCTCCTTTTTACTCATAATATATTTTTAGTGCAAATGCCATTTTTCAGTACTGCTCATGCTGTACTTTTTTACTATATGCAATGTACGTAATCTATTTGTTTTTAGGCGAATACAATCTTGATGTACCCCATTAATTTAATCAATCTTTTAAACATACCATAAAATTATGCCATTAAGTAAATCTTAAGACAAACAAATCGCATTTTAAGGATTTATAGATATCATATAAAATCATGACCCAAGGCTTATATATCGTTGCAAAATGAATATAATTTAAACACAAAAAATGAAAACTTTCGATACTGTAGTAGAGGCCATCAATGAATTGAAAAAAAATGGATTCTCAATAGATTTAAATATTTCTTTCGATGCCAAGATATGTAGTGAAAATGGAAATTGTTTGGACCCAGCCAAATTCGAAATAATAGAAACGCACCGATTTGAAGGCGATACAAACCCATCAGATGAAGATATCGTTTATGCATTAGCCAGTAAAGATGGAAAAATAAAAGGCATTTTTACTGGCGCTTTTGGAATGTATGCAAATGCCATTTGTTCCGAAAGTATCAGCCATTTATCAAACCACAAATAATAAGTTTGTACATTCATACTCTTAATGACCATCCCGAGAAATATATGAATTTCAAATTAGAAGTAATTGCATTCAATATCGAAAGTTGTATTGCTGCAAGCTCAAGCGGAGCAAATCGAATAGAATTATGCGACAATCAAAATGAAGGCGGAACGACACCTTCTTATGGACTTATTAAACTGGCAAGAGCTAAAACTTCCCTTGATTTATTCCCTATTATTCGACCAAGAGGCGGAGACTTTTTATATTCCGCGGATGAATTTGAGATTATGAAAACTGATGTACTCACTTGCAAGAATCTAGGCTGTGACGGAGTAGTGACGGGCATTTTAAATCAGGATGGCACAATAGACAAAAAAAGGACAGCTCTACTCGTGAGCTTAGCCTACCCTATGAGTGTAACGTTTCATCGGGCATTTGACCGAACCAATAATCCGTTTATTGCATTAGAAGATCTCATTGAAATTGGATGCGAAAGAATTCTTACCAGCGGACAAAAACCAACTGCAATGGAAGGATTAAAATTGATTAGTGAATTAATAACAACATCAAATAACCGCATCATCATCATGCCCGGCAGTGGTATTAAATCTGATAATATTATTGAAATTGCAAACAAAACAAAAGCAACTGAATTTCACAGTTCCTCTAGAACATTCGTTGAGTCCGAAATGACCTTTCATCAACCTGGAATGATTGAAGCACTGAAAAAAGTAACCCTTGATGAGAAAGAAGTAAAACTAATATTGAATAAATTAGCTGAAATAAAATCCAACTCTTAATACAAAATTCTTACTTTAATAGAATGCTTCACTTTACGAAGCAGCTCCACTGCATTTTTACTAATGCTCTTATCAATATCTAATACTACATAACCGATACGTTCATTGGTTTTCAAGTATTGTCCTAGTATGTTGATGTTATTTTTACTTAAGGTAGCATTGATCTGGCTCATTACACCTGGCACATTTTCATGAATATGCAAAATACGATGAGCACCTTCCTGAGGAGGTAATGCCAATGCAGGAATCGAATGAGATCCAGTGCTGATACCTTTTTCAAGATAATTAAATAACTTAGAGCTGACATCTAATCCTATATTATTTTGAGCTTCTTGTGTGCTTCCCCCAATATGAGGAGTGAGTAATACATTGGATAAACCTTGTAATGGCGACTTGAAAACATCTCCATTCTTTTCGGGCTCAACAGGGAATACATCTATTGCCGCACCACCTAAATGACCAGATTCCAAAGCTTGTTTTAATGCATTAATATCCACCACTTCTCCTCTTGCATAATTAATCAATACAGCACCTTGTTTAAAAAACCTCAACGTTATTTTATTGATTACATTTTTTGTGCTGCTTAATTCTGGAACATGAAGGGTTACTACATCACTTTGTTTTAATAATTCTTTCAATGACTTACTATCAGAAGCATTTCCAAGCGGCAACTTTGTTTCTACATCATAAAAAACAACTTTCATTCCTAATGCTTCAGCCAGTACACTCACCTGACTTCCAATATTGCCATATCCGATGATTCCTAAAGTTTTGCCTCTTAATTCATGACTTCCTTTTGCATCCTTCATCCATGAACCTTCATGCGCTGCTTTATTTTTATCAATAATTTTTCTGACCAACATAATCGAAGAACCAATAACCAATTCCGCAACACTTCTTGTATTACTGTAAGGCGCATTAAATACAGCAACGCCTGCTTGTGTAGCCGCTTTCAAATCTATCTGATTAACTCCAATACAAAAACAACCAATGGCCTGAAGTTTTGGCGCAGCATCTAATACTTTTTTTGTAATCATTGTTTTACTTCTGATTCCAAGAATATGTACGCTTTTAATTTCCTTTATTAGTTCTTCTTCACTTAAGGCTCCTGTCAACTTCTTCACATTAGCATATCCAGCGCCTACAAATTGTGCAATTGCTGCGTCACTGATATTTTCTAAAAAAAGAATATTAATTTTTTCTTTAGGATAACTGGTATTTTTTTTCTCTGCCATGATATTATCACCTTATTTTGCACAAATATATTCCATAAGTAATAATATAGATGAAAAAAAAACATACGGAACAGTTTGTTCAAAATATAGGCTCAGGATTAAATACCATAAAAAGCCCCTTTAAATGTGGGATTACAGCGTATTTTGAGAAGTACTTTTTTAAATCCGGCATCATATTAACAATAGTAGTACTGGCCTTATGTCAATGTAAATCTCATACAAAAAAAACAACCGCTTTAATAAAATACGAATTACCCATTCCTGAAAAACTGCCTACAGCATACATCGACACCATTAATAAAATCACTAATTTCTGGTACGAAAGTTTCTTAAAAAGATCAGGCTTTAATGGAGGAATATTAGTTGCAAAAAATGGGAATATTATTTTTGAAAAATACAATGGAGTAGCGCATTTCCGTTCAACAGATTCCATAAATTCCAGCACACCGCTTCACATTGCCTCTGTCAGCAAAACGTTTACCGCCATGGCTGTTTTGAAATTATGGCAAGATCATCTATTGAATATTGACGATGAGCTGTCAAAGTATTTCCCAGGATTTGATTATCCGGGTGTGACCATCAAAACATTACTCAATCACAGAAGTGGATTACCCAACTATGTTTATTTTATTGATGAATTGGGATTTGACAGAATAACCCCAGTCACAAATCAAGATGTGTTGAATTGTTTAATCAGCAGAAAAAATGAAATAAAAAACATCAACCCCGCCAACCGACATTTTTCGTATTGCAATACCAACTTTGCACTATTAGCATTATTGATTGAAAAAATCACCAAAACACCTTATCCTGAATATCTGAAAAGAAGCATTTTTGAGCCGGCGGGCATGACCCATACTTTTGTATTTACTCCTCAGGAAGCAGCAAGAGCAATCCCTACCTACGATTGGAAAGGAATGGAGATAGGTAATTCAAATCTTGAATTGGTTTATGGTGATAAAAACATCTATTCCACACCTCAGGATTTATTAAAATGGGATCTACTGCTTTCAAGCAACCAGTATTTATCAAAAGCCACATTAGAAGAAGCGTATAAGCCTTACAGTAATGAAAAGGCCGGAATTAGAAATTATGGTTTAGGATGGAGGATGTATAATTTCCCTAACGGCTACAAAATCATTTATCACAACGGATGGTGGCATGGAAGTAATGCAGTATTTATCAGAATGATCAAAGAAAATGCGACCATCATTGTCATTGGAAATAAGTACAATAGAAATATCTACAAAGCAAAAGAGCTCATCGGTCTGTTCAGCCAATTAAAATCGACTGGAGATGAAGAGGAATAATAGCAACTTTCTCCCTTATCCAAAGAACAAATACGTAAGCAATATTGACGTAACAATTCCCACCAGATCTGCCAATAACATGGCCCAAACTGCATAGCGTGTATTCTTTATAGATACTGCGCCAAAATATACAGCTATTACATATAAAGTAGTATCTGAAGACCCCTGTAAAATACAAGCCAATCTTCCTGGAAAAGAATCCGCACCAAATGTTCTCATCGTATCCACCATCATGCCTCTTGCTCCTCCTCCGCTAAATGGTTTAATTAATGCTGTTGGCAACCCATCGACAAATCTCGTATCAGCACCAAACATGGCGAACACACTTTTGATGCCTCCTATAAATGTATCGAAAGTGCCACTTGTACGAAGCAAACTAATCGCAACCAACATCCCAACTAAATAAGGAATGATTCGAACTGCTGTTTCAAATCCACCTCTTGCCCCTTCTATAAAAGAATCAAAAACATCCACCTTTTTATATAAGCCACCCAAGACGATAGCAATAAAAATAAATAAAATCAATCCACTGCTTAAGGAGCTGGAAAAAATTTGTACAGCGTCGGATTCTAACGAATGGATATATAAAACAATCGATGCAATCAAGGCAGAAATCCCTAAAATCCATGCAAGAATTACAGGCTGGAAAACATTTATCTTTTGTTTGAAACTTACGATCAACATGGATGCCACTGTTGCAATAAAAGTGGCGATCATACAAGGAATGAAAATATCCATTGGATTGGCAGACTTAGCAGCAGAGCGCAATGCAATAATACTTACTGGGATCATTGTCATGCCTGATGCGTGCAAACACAGGAACATAATCTGTGGATTCGAAGCCGTTGACTTTTCGGGATTAATTTCCTGCAAACTCTCCATGGCTTTCAATCCAAATGGCGTTGCCGCATTATCCAATCCTAATAAATTTGCAGAGAAGTTCATCATCATGTGTCCAATAGCAGGATGACCTTTCGGAACATCGGGGAATATTTTAGAAAAAAACGGCCCTATAATTCTTGATAAAAATCTTATCCCGCCCGCTTTCTCTGCAATCGACAAAAACCCCATAAACAAAGCCAGGAAGCCAATTAATTTCAAACAAAGTGCTACTGCAGTTTGACAAGTTTCAATCACACCATCAGCGTTCGATATTTTGAAAGTTGTGAATTGATTGGCGCTGCTGCGAATCGTTTTTCGATCTCCATTTACATAAATTTTATTGCTGTCAATTTCCGCCACCATTTGCTTGTCAGCTTCTAAGACATTTATAGTTTTTAATTTAATTGTATCTCCAGATTTCCCCGTAACCATATTAGAAAATATAGTGCGGCTTTCCGTAGACACCGCCAGCTTAATACTTGCAGTTAAAATAGCTATGATGATAAATGCTGACCAAATACGACTTAATACCATGATGAAAATATTTTTATAATGGATGAAAATAAGAAAAAATCAACAAACCATTCAACTAATCAACCTTTCAACCACATTCAACCCTTCAAACACCTTTCAACCCTTCAACAACTTTCAACTACTTTTCAACTAATCAACTTATATTTGCACTCGTTTAAAAAATCAAAAAAATGGCATTACAAGCAGGGATTGTTGGATTACCCAACGTAGGAAAATCAACTCTTTTTAACGCAGTGAGCAGCAGTGCAAAAGCACAGGCGAGCAATTACAGATTCTGCACGATAGAACCCAATACTGGTTTGGTGAATGTGCCCGATCCAAGACTAAACAAATTAGAAGAATTGGTTAAGCCCAATCGTACGGTTCCTACACAGATAGAAATAGTAGATATTGCCGGCCTTGTAAGAGGTGCTAGTAAAGGGGAAGGTTTGGGAAATAAATTTCTTGCTAATATCAGAGAAGTTGACGCCATCATTCATGTAATCCGTTGTTTTGAAGATGATAATATTTTAAGAGATGAAGGACCGATAAATCCTGTTGGTGACAAAGAAATTATCGAAACAGAATTGCAATTAAAAGATCTGGAAAGTGTAGAGAAAAAAATACAACGTACAGAAAAATTATTAAAACAAGGTGACGCTAAATTAAAAGCCGAATACGATGTACTGAAAGCTTGCAAAGATCACCTTGATAAAGGAAAGAATATTTTATCTCTTGGGTTAAGCAAAGATGACAAGTCTGCCATTGCTGATATTTTCTTACTAACGGACAAGCCTATTTTGTATGTGGCTAATGTTGATGAAGCTTCTATGCATACAGGAAATAAATTTTCTAATGCTTTAATTGAAGCCGTTAGAAATGAAGGCAATGAAGTTATTGTAATGACGAATGCTATCGAGGCGCAAATTGCAGAATTTGATAATGAAGATGACAAGCAGATGTTTATGGAAGAGTACAAAATGGTAGAACCAGCATTAGACAGGTTGATTCACTCTACTTATAAATTATTAAACTTATCGACATACTTTACCGCCGGAGTTCAGGAAGTAAGAGCCTGGACGATTCAACAAGGGTGGAAAGCACCTCAGGCAGCAAGTGTCATCCATACAGATTTTGAAAAGGGATTCATCAAAGCTGAGGTGATCGCCTATGATGACTTTGTGCATTATGGATCAGAAGCGGCATGCAGAGACAACGGCAGATTGCGTATAGAAGGAAAAGAATACTTAGTTCATGATGGCGATGTGATGCATTTTAGGTTTAATGTATAGTCATGAGGAGGTTTCAGAGGTTTCAAATCGCTGCGCTTGTTTAATGAGTTCAAAATGTTTAGCGTAACCACATAATATCAAATCTTCAAATTCAACCTTTTCAACCTTTTCAACCTTTTCAACTATCCCCTAATCAACCAAGATTCGGCCTTCTTCTTCTCGACTTATTAAAAACCATCATCCCTTTGTCAATTCCTTTTCTGAGTTGCTTTTGTTCTTCTTCGGGAAGATTAATGATATCATGACATTCATTACTACAAGTGCCATTAAATTGTTTTGCACAGGTTTCGCATTGAATAAAAAGTAAATGGCAACCTTCATTTTTACAATTGGTATGTGTATCAGCTGGATTACCACACTGATGGCACTTAGCGATAATTTCGTCTGTAATCCGCTCTCCTAGTCTGTCATCAAAAACGAAATTTTTTCCATGAAATTTATTGGAAAGTTGTTGTTCCTTAACCTTGTTGGCATAATGAATAATCCCCCCTTCTAAATGAAATACATTTTTAAATCCACGATGCAGCATATACGCACTTGCTTTTTCACATCTGATGCCTCCGGTGCAATACATGATGATGTTCTTGTCTTTTTGATTATCCAATAGCTCAGCAGCCATAGGCAATTGCTCTCTGAAGGTATCACTTGGAACCTCTATGGCATTTTCGAAATGACCAACTTCATATTCGTAATGGTTGCGCATATCAACAACAACCGTATCGGGATCTTCGGTTAACTTATTAAATTCATCAGCATTTACATATTGTCCTTTATTCGCCATACTGAATTCGGGATCTTTAATCCCATCAGCAACGATTTTATCTCTCAATTTCACTTTAAGTACCCAGAAAGATTTCCCATCATTATCAACGGCAATGTTTAGACGAAGTCCATTTAATGTTGGATAATTATATAAATAACTTTTAAATGCTTCGAAATTTTCTTCAGGAACACTTACCTGTGCATTGATGCCTTCAGTAGCAATATAAATCCTACCAAACACATTCAACTCTGCTAACCCTTTATAAAATTCATCTCTGAAATCTTGTGGATTTTCAATAAAAAAATATTGATAAAAGGAAATGGTGATTCTGTAGAATGTTTCTTCATACAAGCGATTTTTAAGCTCCGCCTGTGAAACGCGATTGTGTAATACTGCCATAGTAAAATATTTGACTCCAAATGAATGGAGAATCTAAAAAAGATTGGATGCTTGCAGGGCAAACCAAATTATCAT
>CALQJH020000049.1 GCA_943330835.2 Candidatus Kuenenia stuttgartensis | reverse complement strand
TTTACCATGACACAATGGTTCCCCAGACTCTGTGTATACAGTGATTTCCAAGGTTGGCAAAATCATCAATTTGCAGGAACAGGAGAGTTTGCTTTAATCTTCGGAAACTATCAGGTAAGCATGACCGTTCCTGCAGATCATGTGGTTATGGCAACAGGTCAGGGACAAAATTATCAGCAAGTGTTATCGCCAGAACAATACAAGAGATGGCAATCTGCTCAATCAGCAAATGACGTTACAGAAATTGTAACACTGGCTGAAGCAAAAAACAGAGAGCCCCAAAAAAGCACTCAAAAAAAGACCTGGATATTTAAAGCGGAAAACGTTCGGGACTTTGCCTGGGGAAGCAGTAGAAAGTTTGTTTGGGATGCTATGCCTGTAAAAATAGCAGGCAAAAAAATAATGTGCATGAGTGCCTATGGGAAAGAAGCATATCCTCTCTATAGAAAATTTAGCACTAAAGTTATTGCTCACACCTTGAAATCTTATTCCAGTTTTACCATTCCATATCCATACCCAGTTGCACAAAGTATTGAAGCAGCAAACGGTATGGAGTACCCGATGATTTGTTTTAATTATGGTCGTTGCGAAAAAGACGGAACATATAGTGAAGGAACAAAAAATGGCATGTTAGGCGTAGTCATTCATGAAGTAGGACATAATTTCTTTCCGATGATTATCAACAGCGATGAAAGACAATGGAGTTGGATGGATGAAGGACTAAATACCTGTGTGGAATACCTTACAGAAGAACTTTGGGACAATAAGTTTCCTGTAGGAAGAGGCCCTGCATATAAAATTGTTGACTACATGAAATTGCCAAAAGACCAATTGGAACCTATCATGACAAACAGTGAAAATATCATTCAATTTGGCCCAAATGCTTATTCAAAACCTGCTACAGGTTTGAACATCCTGAGGGAAACTATTATGGGAAGAAAAAATTTCGATTACGCTTTCAAAACTTACTGCAAAAGATGGGCTTTTAAACACCCTACCCCTGCAGATTTTTTCAGAACAATGGAAGATGCCAGTGCAGAAGACCTGGATTGGTTTTGGCGTGGATGGTTTTACAATACAGACCCAGTGGACATTTCATTGGACAGTGTAAAATGGTCCAGATTAAATACAGACCCACAAGAAATAAAACCAGCTGACCAAAATACTAAAATGGTTGCTGTTGCAAAGCCCATTCAAAATAGTTACGAAGACATTTCCAAAATCAGAAACAGAGCAGATAAAAAAATCGTATTTGCAACAGATGCGGATACCACTTTGAGAGATTTTTATTGGAGATATGATCGTGGATTAGTAAAAATTGATACCACATCATTTACAACCACATCAACAGCAAATAACAATGAGGATTTGAGTATGGAAGAAAAAAAGCGTGTCGCAGGCGAAAAAAGAATTTACGAACTATCGTTGAGCAATAAAGGCGGATTGGTCATGCCTGTAATTATCGAATGGGCTTTCAAAGACAGTTCAAAAAGTATAGATAGAATTGGCGTAAATGTCTGGAGAAAGAATGAAAATAAAATCGTAAAAACATTTATAAAAGACAAAGAAGTTATTTCCATAAAAATTGATCCATTCAGAGAAACTGCTGATATTGATGAGAAAAACAATCAATGGCCATTGACGCAGGAACCGAGTAAATTTCAATTATTCAAATCCAAGGCTGCTGCTCCAAGAGGTGCTGCAAGTGGGAGGAATCCCATGCAAAGGGAGGTTAGGGATTAGTTGATTGGTTTATTGGTTGAAGATGCGAAAATTCATTTCCTAAACTTTGTGCCTTTGCGTCTTAGTGGCAAAAAATTAGTTGATTCAATCGTAACCCACTAAAAACCTTCGCTTACCCCGAAGTCCTTCCATCACGAAGTACACCTTTCTTATTTTTATTTTTTTGTTCCCACTGGAGCATTTCAGGAGTTTTTTCAATCTTTTTTGGCTTATCATCAGGGATGACTAATACTTTGGGAGCATTGGGCTTTACGAGGTTATTTAAGCTCCATTGTTCTGTTCTTAATAATCTTCCTGTACCAGGCTCGTAATAACGCCATTCTCCATCCTTAACACTATAAGGGGCCGCCTTCACAATTTTATAATCGATTATTTCGCCACTACCGGTACCATATACCGCAATCGTATCATACGGCGCATCGGGATTGTATCCTTTCCAGTTTTCTTCAAGTATTAAATCCCCCAGAAAAGTAAAGTATTGCTGAAGACCATCCTTTCCACCCAAAATATAATGCTCAACAGAAAGCAAATCGCCTTGAGTAGAATATTTTCTCCAATAACCATCTTTCTCTCCTTTTTTATACAGTCCTTCTTCAGTATTACCAGGTTCGCCTCTCAACTCCGGAGTTTCAATAACCCACTTCCCTACTTTTTGATCATTTTCTTTTATTGCATTGAGTGTATCTCCCGAAGCACTTAATTTGAAAGATTTGTATTGTGCAAAATTCGAAGAGCTTAAAAGCACTACTATTATAAATGTTAGACTTATTTTTTTAAAGCTTAATAATTGCATTGATTTTATTTTGTTGAATTAGAAAAGTAAACCTGGTTAAATATCGCTTATTTTGCACACAAATTTACATATTGAATTTCTAAAAAAAGTTAAATATTAAAACTACTACTAAATGAAGGATTTTAAAAAATATTATAGTATAAACACCACGCCGGAAATCCTTTACAGCGCATTAACGAATGCCGCTACCATACAGCTTTGGTCGGGTGAACCAGCTATCATGGAAACTATTGAGGGTAGTGAATTTTCAATATGGGATGATAGTATTTCTGGGAAAAACATCTCCTTTATTCCAGGAAAAAAAATTACACAGGAATGGTATTTTGGAGAACAAGATAATGCTTCCATTGTCACAATCACCCTTCATGAAGATAAATTGAAAACTTCTGTAGAACTGAGACATACCAACATTCCAGATGCGGATTATGAAAATATAACTAGAGGTTGGACAGAAAGTTATTTTGAGGCACTGAGGATTTTTTATGATGAGGGTTGAAAGTTGTTGAAGAGGGTTGAATGATTGTTGAAGGTTGTTGAAGATGGTTGAAGATTCAAAGTGACTAATTAAATCAACCAATCAACTGGCCAACCAATTAACCAATTACTTCACTTCTACTTTAAGCACGCTTACTCCTTCCAAAAATCCTTCCAAATGGTCTCCTACCAAGCATTCGCCGACACCTGCAGGAGTTCCGGTGAAGATAAGGTCTCCAATATTGAGCGAAAAATAATTTGAAATATTTGAAATCAATTTATCAAAACTGAAAATAACTTCTGAGGAATTCGCTTTTTGAACGATTTCGCCATTTTTAGAAAAGGAGAAATTTACATTTTTAGCATTGAACCCAAGAGCGATATCTGTAAACTTTCCTACTGCTGCAGAATTGTCAAATGCTTTTGCTTTTTCCCAAGGCAATCCCTTTTTTTTACATTCCAATTGGATATCTCTTGCTGTAAAATCAATACCAACAGTTATTCCATTATAATAAGCATTGGCATGGCGTTCTTGAATATATTTTCCATTCTTACAAACACGAAGAACTAATTCAGCTTCGTAATGTAATTCATTTGTAAATTCAGGATAATAAAATGGTGTATGAGGTTGTAATAAAGCATTTTTGGGCTTCATAAATATTACCGGCTCTTCAGGTATCTCATTGCCCAATTCCTTTGCGTGATCAGCATAATTTCTTCCAATGCATATTATCTTCATTAGTCGCTTTTGTATTGGGTTAAAGATTATTCAGACCACGAAAATAAAGAAAACTGATTTAAAAACGCATTCTAAATAAATGCTATTTCAGACTGTAGGATAAATTATTGAAGGCCGTCATGGTTTTATCAATACCTATAGCAGCAAAACTCTCTATAATGTCAATAGATTTTTCAATTTTAAGTTTAATCACCGGAATTTCATCATTTTTCCATTTCCCAAGCACAAAATCCACTTGCATGCCTTTTGGAAATACATTTCCTATCCCAAATCTAAGTTTTGGATATTCATCTGTCCCCAAAATATTTTGAATGTCTTTAAGACCATTATGTCCAGCATGTGTGCCAGCTTTTCTCACCCTTATTTTATCTATGGGAAGCGCCAGATCATCCACAATGGTAAGTGTATTTTCTAAAGGAATTTTTTCTTTATCCTGCCAATATTTAAATGCCCTTCCACTCAAATTCATAAATGTTGTAGGACATACACAAACGAACTGCTTTCCCTTCCATTTCACTTCTGCGACGTAGGCTAATCTATCCACTTTAAAAACACCCCCATGCTTCATCACAAATGCATGCACGACATCAAACCCGATATTGTGTCGAGTGTTGGCATATTCTTCTCCGATATTACCGAGACCTATGATTAAGTATTTGGACATGGTGATTGGTTGATTGGAGGATTGGTTGACCAGTTGATTGGTTGAATGGAGGATTGGTTGATTGGTTGATTGGTTGATTGGTTGATTGGTTGATTGTGCAACTTCAACAATATTCAACAACCTTCAACACTCTTTCAAACACCTTTCAACAACCTTCAACCCTCTCTTCACCTAACCCAACCCATTTAGCAATTGCATCAAATCCGCTTCAGTCTTGATGAGTACATCTCTAACTTTACTTCCCTGGCTTGCACCTACAATTCCTGCGGCTTCAAGCTGGTCCATCAGTCTTCCAGCGCGATTATAGCCGAGTTTCATTCTTCTTTGCAATAATGAAGTACTTCCACTTTGACTGCTTACGATTAATCGGGCAGCATCTTCAAATAAAGCATCTTTATCATTAACATCAAAATCTCTACCCTCTGCATCTTTCTCATCTATATATTCCGGCAGCATGAATGCCTGAGGATACCCACGTTGTTCCCCAATGAAATCAACAATTTTATCTACTTCAGGTGTATCAACAAAAGCGCATTGCAAACGAACGACTTCACCATTGTAACTAATAAGCATATCTCCTTTTCCAATCAACTGCTCCGCACCACCTGTATCTAAAATAGTACGACTATCAATCTTACTACTAACCTTAAAGGCTATACGAGCAGGGAAATTCGCTTTAATAGTTCCTGTAATGATATTTACCGAAGGACGTTGAGTGGCAATAATCAAATGTATTCCAACAGCCCTTGCCAACTGCGCCAATCTTGCTATAGGCATTTCCACTTCCTTACCTGCCGTCATAATTAAATCTGCAAACTCATCCACCACCAACACGATGAATGGCAGGAACTGGTGTCCTTTTTCAGGATTTAAATTTCTCTTGGCAAATTTCTCATTGTATTCTCTGATATTTCTACAACCGGCTTCTTTAAGCAAATCATATCTGTTATCCATTTCAATACAAAGTGCATTTAGCGTATGAACTACTTTTTTAGTATCTGTAATAATTGCATCTTCTTCTCCAGGTAATTTTGCCAGAAAATGCCTTTCAATTGTTTTGTAAATACTCAACTCTACTTTCTTTGGATCCACCAATACAAACTTCAACTGTGATGGATGCTTACTATAAAGTAAAGAAACCAGAATGGCATTTAATCCAACAGACTTACCCTGTCCAGTAGCTCCTGCCATCAACAGATGCGGCATACTTGCCAAATCAACGATGAAGTTTTCATTATCAATTTTTTTACCAATGGCGATAGGAAGGGAAAAATTATTTTGCGTAAACTTATCAGCCGACAAGAGCGTTTTCATGCTCACAATTGTCTTCTTCGCATTCGGCACTTCGATACCAATTGTTCCTTTCCCAGGAATTGGTGCAATAATACGAATACCCAATGCAGCCAAACTCAAAGCGATATCATCTTCCAGATTTTTAATTCTGGAAATACGAACACCTGCAGCAGGAATAATTTCATACAACGTAACGGTAGGGCCTACTGTCGCAGAAATTTTTTGGATATTAATATCGTAATTCTTAAGGGTATTAATAATCTGATTTTTATTTTTTTCCAGCTCTGCAGGATCCTGGATAATTTTTTCACTCCCATGATTTTCTAACAAATCCAAAGAAGGAAATTTATAATCCCTCAAATCCAATACAGGATCATAAGGCTTCATTTGTTTTACCTTTTCCGCTGTGGGCTTTTCATCTCCAACTATTGGCTCAACTGTTTTGATTTCCAATTCCAATCCAGTTGTATCTATGACAGGCAAAACTATTTCTGGCGAAATGGAAGTCGCTGCAATTTCTTCCTCTTCTTCTTCATCTTCCAACTCTTCTTCTTCATTTTCTTCCTCCTCATCAACTGGCTTTACTTTCTTTGGCTTAAGTGTATTCCCAACAGGAGCCTCTTCTTCCAATACTACAGGAGCTGTAACTTCTTCTTCCGCATTTGTAAGATCTGCAACTACTGCAGCCTTTTTTTCTTTTAATAACTTATCAAATGCAGGATTGAATCGCCATATAATGTAAGCAAGAAATGCGGTAAAAATAATAGCACTTGTTCCAATGGCCCCTATTGCAAAATACATATGCTCTTTGCTCATGTCCCCTACTGCTCCACCCCAAGGGAATGAATTGTTACCAAAAATAATAGACGCCGTAATACTGATTAATGGCAATCCAACAATAAGGTATCTGAGGTTACGAAAAATCGAAAATATTTTTTTACCGAAAAATAAATTAACGCCGACTACAAAAAAGAAGGAGCATAATAAATAAGATGCAATACCAAATCCCTTGTATATAAAGAAGTGGGAAATAAATGCACCGAGTGTTCCCATTAAATTTGACACCTCTACTCCTGTTCCCCAAAAGAGTTTATTCCCTTCTTGCAGCACCTTGTCCTGGTCTTCATCCCAAGTAAATAAATAAGAAGTAAAAGATACAAAAAGCAACAACGCAAATAACAATAAAATACTGCCGGTAATTTTGTGTGTACGCTCGTCTTTTAATAATTGTTTAATAGAAACTTTTTCTATTTGATCCTCTTTCAGATCTGTAGGTGCAGGGGATTTAGATTTTTCTTTTTTCGCCATGTCTACAAATATATTAAATACATCTTTCCTAAAACACGAATTTATTTGTAAAGCTGAATAAAAAATTATCTTGACATGGATTTTAGCAGCAGCAACCACCCTATAATGAATGACAATCCACCTAAAGGAGTAATGGCACCAATGAAAGAATAAGATCCATTCAGCAATGCGAGAGCATATAATGAACCGCTAAATAAACACACCCCTATTACAAAAAACCTGCAAGCCCATAAGGTAAACTTGTTGCTGTATTCTTTATAAAGCATTGAAGCCAGCATTAAGCCCAAAGCATGATAAAACTGATATCTGACGCCAGTTTCGAAAGTTATTAAGTGTTTTTCATCAATTATTTCCTTCAACGCATGGGCCCCAAAAGCGCCTAATATCACGCTTGTTGCAGCAAATAATATCGATATCTTCAGAAATAATTTTTGCATTTTTTATGGGTTTGACATCAGTTTTTGAATCTCCTGAATCGTTGATTTCTTTAGATCTCCTATTGAAATTGTAAGTTTTGCAGCAGCGTAGAAAGAATCCCTTTCTTTCAATTTAACTCTGATGAAAGTGAGGAGCTCTTCTTTATTGATATGTTTAAATATGGGGCGTTTTTCTATTTCATCGAGCATATTTTCAAGTAATACCATGGGAGATGCTTTTATAAAAACAGTAAACGCATGATCATTCATCCATTTCATATTGTCATTAAAACAAGGCGTTCCGCCACCACAGGCGATTATGCAATTGTCATAATCCAGTAAACTATGCAATAATGCCGCTTCTCTCTGTCTGAAATAAGGTTCCCCTTTTTTTTCAAATATCTGATCAATAGTTAATTGCTCATCTAATTCAATTAATTCATCTAAATCAAAAAAGCTCATACCGGAAACGTCTGCCCATATCCTTCCCCAGTGCGATTTTCCGGCTCCCATAAATCCAATAATAAAAACTCTCATAGAATAATGTCACGCCTATGGCGTTTTTTGGTTGCTATATTTTTTCTTTTAGAATAATGTCACGCCTATGGCGTTTTTTGGTTGCTATATTTTTTTTTATAGTCTCCCCTTTTCCATGCTTTTATAAATTCAGCCCAGGCGAAAGGATTGAAAATGTTTTGAGGTGCCAACTGCCCAGAATAATATAATTTTTTAGAGTATTGACGCATGTATTGCGAAGAAGCTTCTCTGCCATCCGAAGGTAAATTGGCCATGAGGTATCGCCTAGTCTGGAGATTATTATTGCTTCTTGCTATTTCAATATTATCATCTGGCACTTGTGTATTTATAAAGTCTCGGTCAAATTGTTCTCTTGAAATGCGATGCTTGATAATGGTAGCAGGTAAATACACCGTATCATTCACCATTAGCTGGATCATGCTGAATTGATTCCCTTTTAAATCTACTGGTATTTCAAACAATCTGATTTTGAAGCCAATACAACTAAATTCAACCTTGTCTCCTTTCAAAACGACAATACTGAAAACGCCGGCATCATTTGAAATGGTGCCTCGGTTTTGTCCTTTTATCATAATACTAACAAAAGGAAGACCTTTCAAACTATCCGCCGACATTACTACTCCATACAATTGTACAACAGAATCTTTAAAAGACTCAAATTGCGCCTTAGCAACAACAGGGAAAAGAAATAAAGTGAAAAGTAAATATCGTAGTGCTTTGTTCATTGATATATAAACAGCTATTAATTATTGTCAAAAATACTCAGTTTGTGAGTCATTACCATATGTTTTTAATCATTATGTCTATTAAAAATTTACAACTAATTATAGTTTTCTTTCAATGGGCAACAAAGTAAGGTCTTCATTGACTAATTTTGCGATTCTAATTTTCATTTTAACAAATAATTGCGCGATGACGAATGAAGCTATAATGAATGCTTTGAGTAATGTTCAGGAACCTGATTTAGGAAAAGATTTGGTAACCTTAAACATGGTGAAAGATGTAGTAATTGACGGCAATGCTGTTTCTTTTACAGTCGTATTGACTACGCCTGCTTGCCCAATGAAGGACATGATTAAAAATGCCTGCATCAATGCGGTTCAATTGTTGGTAAAAAAAGAAGCGCAAGTGACGGTAAATTTTACGAGTAATACTACTACAAATAGATTAGATCCTAAAACAATTTTGGGCGGCGTAAAAAATATTATTGCTGTCGTAAGTGGAAAAGGTGGCGTTGGTAAAAGTACTGTTGCTGCAAATCTAGCCTTAGCACTTGGCGAAAGTGGCGCAAAAGTAGGATTGATGGATGCGGATATTTACGGACCCAGTCAGCATATCATGTTTGGCATCAGAGGAGAAAGACCATTGATGAAAGAGAATGGTGGCAAAGGATTGATTGTTCCTATTGAAAAATTTGGAATTAAAGTTATCAGTATTGGATTATTAATTGATGAAAAACAAGCTGTAGTTTGGCGTGGACCAATGGTTAGCAGCGCCATCCGTCAATTTGTAAGTGATGTAGATTGGGGCGAATTGGATTATTTAATAATCGATATGCCACCGGGCACTGGAGATATACATTTAACCATTGTACAAACCGTTCCGGTAACTGGAGTAATTGTAGTTACTACACCCCAATTGGTCGCATTGGCTGATGCGAAAAAAGGTATCGCCATGTTTGGACAAGCACAATTAAAAGTTCCTATTATTGGACTAGTTGAAAATATGAGTTATTTCATACCTGCGGAATTGCCTGACAA
>CALQJH020000048.1 GCA_943330835.2 Candidatus Kuenenia stuttgartensis | reverse complement strand
TGATTAATGACGGTTGTTTTACCTACCTGACGAGCACCTCTGATTACCAAAGGTTTTCTGTCAGGTTTTGACAACCAAATTTCTAATTCTTTATTGATTAATCTATGAAACATGTAACAAAGTTAGGGTAAAAATGTATTTATTGTGTACCAAAGTTAGGTATACTTAATCTATTTTTTGTAATAGAACAATGATTTATTTGAGAATATAACCAATAATCAATCTTTGTTTACACGAGCATAAGGTGGAAATTTCACTCAAATTGACCCCCTAATTCCAGTGTCTTGTCCATGAAAATTCACTAAGCAATCCAGTAGTTGAGGTGAAGGTTTTTGATTAGCTAATGAAGCTGTAGAATTACACAATCAAAAAAGACCATCTTTATCACTCAGTATAAAAACACCTAATCACGTACATTTACAAAAAAATACTAGCTGAAAAATCTGGGTTAAAACTTGTCAACTTATTTCAGGTCAATTAAATGCAGGGATAGGCTATCTCGAGTGAATATAAAAAAACAATAAATATTTACACATGAATACAAACGAACCGGATATTTTTTCATTGAAAGGGAAAGTAATTATTGTAACAGGCGCAACAGGAGTTTTAGGGTTATCATTTATAAAAGCCCTTGCAAATGCAGGAGGTATTGTGGGTGTATTGGGTAGGAATGAAAAAGTTGCCAATGAAAGAGTTGAAGAAATCATAAAAAATGGAGGAGAAGCCATCGCGCTTATCGCTGATGTGATGAATGAAGATCAATTAATCGCGGCGAAAAATAAAGTACTTGAAAAATACGGTAAAATTGACGGCTTAGTAAATGGTGCAGGAGGAAATGTACCAGAAGCTATTGTTCAACCTGAACAGGATGTTTTTTCGCTTCAACTCGATGGAATGAAAAAAGCAATGGAGGTAAATCTTTGGGGAACTGTTTCACCAACGCTGATATTTGGAAAAGCCATTGCTGAAAATGGAGGCGGAAGCATCGTTAATATTTCGTCTGTAAGCGCTGAAAGAACCTTAACGAAAGTACTTGGATATAGTTTGGGTAAAGCTGCTGTAGATTCTTTTACAAAATGGTTTGCAGTGGAAATGGCTAAACGTCATGGAGACAAAATCAGAATGAATGCAATCATGCCAGGGTTCTTTTTGACAGAACAAAACAGCACATTGTTAACTGATGGAAATGGAGGATACTCCGAAAGAGGCGGCTCGGTAATCAATCACACGCCTTTCAATCGTTTTGGTAATCCTAAAGATTTAGATGGCGCCTTGATATGGTTACTTAGCGATGCATCAAAATTTGTAACAGGAACAAAAGTTACTGTTGATGGGGGATTTAATGCTTTCTGCGGAGTGTAATTTGTTTACTAAACTAACCAATAAATCATCTGTCAATTTCAACAAAATAGTTGCTATTGATCTTTTTATTTCAAAAAGAAAAATTGCAGAAAACCAATATGCTATTCAAGAAATGTAAAGAGCTCTTGCAAGATATGATAACAGGAAACTAAAAAAGAAAAAGAAAAGAATCCTGATTATTCCGCAATAGGCTGATCAAGAGGAGTAGCAGAATTTTAGTTAAGGATATTAAGAAATGGGGTTGCTTCAAATTAATTATTAAAAAAATAATAATGTTTAATGTAATGAAAGAACAGCATTCGAAAACAATAATCAATGACGATTTCTTATTGCACAATGAGATGGCTAAAGTATTGTTTAATGAATATGCAAAAGATATGCCCATCATTGATTATCATAATCACTTGGCGCCAGATGAAATTGCTGCAAATAAAAAATTTAAAAATCTCACAGAGATTTGGTTAAGTGGCGATCATTATAAATGGAGAGCAATGAGAGGATTGGGAGTGGAAGAGAAATACATTACAGGCAATACTACTGACGAAGAGAAATTCATGGCCTGGGCTAATTGTTTCCCTGAAACTGTTCGCAATCCTTTATTTCATTGGTCTCAAATGGAATTGAACTTTCCCTTTGGCATAAATACTTATTTAAACGCATCCTCTGCACAATCAATTTACTCAACTTGTAATGACTTGTTGCAAGAGGAAAATTTTTCTACTCAAGGGATTTTAAAACAATTCAACGTGCAAATGCTAGGCACCACTGATGACCCTTGCGATAATCTTGATCACCATCAAGATATTCATAAGAACAATATCGGGATAAAAGTATTGCCCTCGTTTAGGCCCGACAAAGTATTTAATATATCTAACAAAAGCAGCTTCATGGAGTATCTTAAAAAACTTGAACAAGTAAGCGCTGTAAAGATTATTCAATTGTCCGATTTGTTGCATGCATTGGAAATTAGACTTAATTATTTTCATGAGAAGGGCTGTAGAATGTCAGATCATGGTTTATTTAATATGCCAGTTCATTTTGAAAATTCAACAGCATTAGAAAATGAGTTTAAGCATTATATAGAAGACAAAAATGTACTTGTTTTTTCTCAGCAGGAAAGATTTAAGGGAGTTGTTTTGATGCACTTGTGTAATCTCTATCATAAAAAGGGATGGGTGCAACAATTTCATTTAGGTGCTTTAAGAAACAATAACTCAAGATTATTGAATGCAATTGGTGCAGATGCAGGCGTTGACTCTATTGGAGATTTCAATCAGGCTCAAGCTTTATCATTATTTCTTGATGCACTTGATAAAACTGATGAGCTGGCAAAAACTATTTTATACAATAACAATCCAGCAGACAATGAAATGTTTGCTGCAATGTGTTGGAATTTTAATGATGGAAAAACTAAAGGTAAAATACAATATGGTTCTGGATGGTGGTTCTTAGATCAAAAAGATGGCATTGAAAAGCAATTGAACGCTTTGTCTAATATGGGAACGATAAGCACATTCGTGGGAATGATTACGGACAGCAGAAGCTTCCTTTCTTTTTCCAGACATGAATATTTTAGAAGAGTATTGTGTAATTTGCTCGGCGATGAAATGCAGAAAGGTTTAATGCCTAACGATGAGAAATGGATTGGAAGTTTGGTTAAAAATATATGTTTTAACAATGCCGCAAATTATTTCAATTTACAATAAAAAATAAAAGCTATTGAAGTAGCTACTGAGGAATTGAATGAATATAAAGCTGTATTAAGTAAATGAAAGAAAAGAGCGGTACGCTTGGGGAAGGCCCTCTTGGTGAATTTCTCGAACGATTTTAGCCATTTGTGCATCACTTCGTCTTTTATATGGCTGGCTACTTTTCGGACTAGGTTTTGCTTTTTTTCTGCCATACAAGTTTTTGTTATTGTAAGGCTATTTCAGGAAAAGGCATTGTAAAAACTGAAGAAGTTAATCAATTTAAAAAGCAGATGGATTCAATTGGTGTCAATTATAAGTTCGTTCTATATGATGGAGCAACTCATGCCTTTTCAAATCCGGATGCAACTGAATGGGGTAAGAAATTCAATATTCCTATTGCGTATAATAAAAATGCTGACACTTTATTATGGAATGAAATGAAACTGTTTTTAAATCAAATATTTCATTAAGGATTTGATAAGATTTTAATAAGGTCTAGCGTAGTAAATAAATAAACCACTATTATTTTCGACAATTTGCATGTCTAATATGTCGCTTCCCAAATCTCCATTTACATCGGTTGAATTATATCCATATTGAAAATTAGATGCATCATTTTCGATTCCTTGCATATCAATAATGTCTATGCCACCATCTTGGTTGACATCACCACTATAAATTCCATATTTCCCATCATTAAAATGAATCATTGGTGGATTTATACCATCTCCATAAGCTTTGTTTTCACTATTTGTAAAATCATAATTAGTTACTATAGAAATGGTAACGGAGTCTTTGCTCCATGTCTCTATTGAACTTCTGTGCTTAACTGCTATGTAGAAACTTTTTCCTAAAGTTGAGGCAGGAAAGAGGGCTGTTGCACTTCCATCAGCATGCAAAATGGTTTCTTTGCTATAGTTAGGATTATTGTTAGACAACGAAGAAGGACTCCATAAATTAATTTGTATGCTATCTGTTTCGTTATTGGTGTTATTTAACCCTAGATCAGATAATGTAGCACGTTGATTTCCAGCAGTCAAATAATATCCTTGTAAATATACTTTTACATGTAGTGTGGTATTGCAGTTTGTAGGCTGCGCATTAATTGCCAAACTTGTTAGCGAAGAAATACATCCGCTGCTATTCTTGGCCGTTAGGCTGTAATTGGCAGCAGCGAGTCCGTTGAAAACCCCTGTGGTATTTGTATAAGTGCTTCCGTTAATGCTGAAAGAAAGTCCGGTTAGAGAAGATGTTATGGTTATTGATCCGGTACTTACCGTGCAAGTTGGTTGTGTTAAAGTAGCAGTTGGAACAGATGGAGTAGTTGGCTGAGCACTAATAGTCAGACTTACAGGAGAGGAAATGCATCCGCTGCTATTCTTGGCCGTTAGGCTGTAATTGGCAGCAGCCAGTCCGTTGAAAATCCCTGTGGTATTGGTATAAGTGCTTCCGTCAATGCTGAAAGAAAGTCCGGTTAAAGAAGATGTTACGGTTATTGATCCTGTGCTTACCGTACAAGTTGGTTGTGTTAAAGTAGCAGTTGGGGTAGATGGGGGAGGGTTAATAGTAAAAGTAGTAGCGGTTCTGCAGCCATTGGAATTATTTGAACAAACTGCGTAATAGGTTGTCGTGCCTGTTGAATTGGTATTGCTTAATCCTGATCCTGAAACTCCTACAGGATTGAAAGGGCTTCCACTGCCAATAGCTGTTCCCCCAGAAGAAGCTGTATACCATTCTAAATTAGCAGTTCCATATAACATTATCTGACCACCACTGGGAGGCGTTATGGTCCATCCGAATGGGCCGGAATATGTTCCGGATGATGATGCCCAAGTGGTTGAGATTAATTTATAGGTAACTCCAGCTGTTAAATTCGCTGTTAAAAGAGGTTCACTGTTTGTGGAGCCGCCATCATCATCTCCAACAATCCAGGTTCCTCCACCCGAACAATTTCCGGGGACAAAACTGCCACTGACGATATAGCCCATTCCATCAAAGGATGAATTGCTATTCATTTCAAAAGTATAAGATCCTGTGGTACTCACTTGGAAAGAGGTACTCACATAATTTCTGGTAATAGTCGCATCAAAAGAACAGGTACCAGAATTTGTGATACTCGAAATACGCTTTGCAATTGGGTCAGTTAATGCATTCCATGTTCCTGAAAAAGTTGTGCCCGCATTAGCATAGCCAGTACAACTAGAAGAGGAAGATATGCTCCCACTTCCGCCTTGGCATATTGAAGTCCCTGTAGTTAAAGGGCCAGCTTCATTAATAGTTACTGTCGTTGAGGAGGTGGAAATGCACCCGCTATAAGTAGCAGTGAGTATATAAGTTCCTGTCGCGATTGTTGTACTATTTGTAATGGAAGAACTTAAAGATGTAGAAGAAAATCCATTTGGTCCACTCCAGCTATATGTTGCAGTGGGTTGATTGCTTGTTCCTGTAATGTTCAATGTTTGTCCTGTGCATAAAGGGCTATTGCTTGAAGCACTTATTGTAGGTGCTGTGGCTGAATTGATAACTGCACTTGTGGTTGTACTGGATGTGCAGCCACTATACATTGACGTTAGTGTATAAGTTCCTGTTGCGGCTGTTGTTGTATTTGTAACAGAAGGAGTTAATGATGTGGAAGAAAATCCATTCGGCCCACTCCAACTATATGTAGCAGTTGATTGGTCACTTACTCCAAGTAGATTAAGCGTTTGCGCCTGACATAGCGGTCCATTATTTGATGCCGTTATCACGGCTGGTGAAATTATAGATACGGTTGTTGATGTTGAAGAAATGCAATTATTGTATGTCGCAGTCAATGTATAAGTTCCTATTGCGGCGGAAGTTATATTTGAAATAGATGGGCTTAAGCTTGTTGAGGAAAATCCATTTGGTCCACTCCAGCTATAAGTTGCAGAGGCTTGATCACTAGTGCCTGAAATATTTAAGGTTTGACCTGTGCAAATAGGCCCATTATTGCTAGCCAATAGATTGACAGGTGTACATGTTGTAACTGTTGTGGTCCATAATCCTCTTCCATGAGTTGCTGCAACTAATGTCCCATCTGAGCTTCTGTATTTCAGCATATCAGTTCTTACTGCTGGGAAACTAGCACTTGCATTCCAAACTGTGGAACTTCCATTTATAGAGTCTGTAGTGAAAACGCCTGTCTCTGTTGCGATAATTGCTTGCGTATTTAAACCTGGGTAAAACATGCACCAGCGTACAGGCATATCAGGTAGGTTGCCATCTATCGCTGTCCAGGACGTTCCTCCATTTATAGAAACCCAAATATGAGTAACGCTGTAATTTGTATAGCATGCAATTAAATATTGGTCACTTGTTCCAATGTTAATGCAAGAAACGTTGGCTGTTGGCATACCCGTTCCCGTTATATTTATGCCGGATGAACTTATTGTCGCTGTGTCAGCGCGGTTCATATAAACTATTCTTCCTCCTGCTGTGCCGAAATAAACACGATTTGAAGTGTAAGGAGAAGCTTTTAGGGTCGTTACCTTTGAGTTGTTTAATGCAGTAATTCCTGAAATGATTTTAGCACCCGTTGGGAACCCTGTTGTTGAATAATAGGTGCTTGCAGTAGTAGTTTGCGCAGTAGTCCACCTGAAAAATTCTCCAGCGTCTGCACCAGCATAGATTATGTTATTAGTATTGTCGTATTCAAAAGGGTTGATAAAGCTTCCGAATTCAATTGGAGATGCGGAGGTTCCTTTTTTGAAATCAATGCCCGACCAGGCAGTTCCTGTATTTGTAGATCTTCGGTAATTGTTATACACATAAGCTCCAAACTGGTATGCTGCCTGATCCTGATCTATGGCAACAAATGCGCCATCTCCACCAGTAACTTCAGTTGAAGAGGATAATCCTGCACCTGTTAATAAATGAGTGCCGTTATCTTGCGCGCCGCCTAATAAAAAATTTGTAGTAGAAGGGTGTATGGCACAAGAGTAAAATTGTTTGATTCGAAGTCCTGTATTACGGTCACGTATAGTTGATCCTCCATTACTGGAATAATGAACACCTCCATCACATCCAAATAATAATTTAGTACCTCCGTCAAACCAAAGTATTTTATGAATATCGGCATGTACATATTGCCCTGAAGTGCCTACCCATGTGGAGATTTGAGTCCAGGTAGCTCCTCCATCTGTTGTTTTGTATGCATCAAGTCCACCAATAATACATTGGTTGGTATTGGCAGTATTGATATCTACCGATAATGCATACCAGCCCTGGCCACTTGCCCATCCACTTGACGGCTGACCTGAAGTTGCAGCCCAGTTTGTGCCACCATCTGTAGATTTATAAATAGTAGGAACCTCGTAGGTGGCATCTGCTGGAAGTGCATATAAAACACTGCCCTTGCAAGCGATTTCAGCTCTTTGTGAACCAGAAGTAAATGTAGTTGTTGGCGTATTCCATCCTGTAGAGCTTGTTGCAGTTGCAGAAATGTCTGTATAGCGGTATGCTTGTGTACTGAAAATGCCAGCCACTAAATGTAGTCGTCCTATTCCACTTGTTGAACTGATTTCTAGGTCACAAATGTTTGTGCTTAATCCAGTTGGTGTTATTGTTGTCCAAGAATTACCCCCATTTACTGAGCGTAGAAGCCCATTACCGTTTGTAGCTAAATAAATATTTCCTAAATAATCACACAGAATTCTCGTGCAAAAGCCATAAGATATCGTACTGGTTAATAGCGTCCATGTTACTCCATGATCTACACTTTTGAAAACGCCATTCCCTTTTACTGCATCAGAGTTGTAATATCCCTCACCTGTACAGAAATACATTGTATCCCTGTTCCCTCTTGGATTTTGACAAATATCAGTGATGGCAAGGTTGCTCAAATAATCGTTTACTAACTTCCAATTTGCTGGAGAAGTTGTAATGTCTGTGGTTTTCCATAGCCCTCCATCAACGCCACCAACCCAAATGGTCTTATGGGTTGCATCTGAAGAATCTACAAGAATGGCTCTTACTCGTCCTGAAGCAACGCCACTGTTTGGACGAGTATTTCCATTACTGCTTCCAACTACATCGCTATTAGGCCCCCTTTCTACCCATGTAGTAATAGTCGATCTCGAACTTAAGTTTCTTAAAGCAGCATTTTCCTTTGATTTCTTTGTCATCTCAATGGCTGCGATGATTTTTTCCCTGGGAACTTTTCCTGTTGTAGGATCTTTTGTTCTTTGAAATTCAAATGCAGCTGCTTTATCCGGGCCATCATATTCATCATTTTCCTCTTCAAATTTCCTTTCTTCCTTTTCTCCCTCTTTCTCTTTTCTCTTTTCTCTTTCTTCTGCCTCTTTTTTTTCTTTTTTGATTTTGCTATGGGACTCCTGGGCAATTACAATCGTACTTGATAGTAGTAATGATATAAGTATAGCTATGGGAAGAAGAGGCCTCTGCATTTTCAGTTAGTGGATTAATTTATTATTAACTTATTGATGTCGTTCGTGTAAACATAAATAATAGGCAATTAGTTGTTAACTATCTAAAAGACAGTAAAAATAAGTATTAATCCTTATTTTACATATAAGTATAATTACTTATTGTGGAGTAATATAATAGCTATAATCGGATTTAAATTTTTCAAATTGCGCAAATAAAGCTAATTTTGATTGCTTTAAATATCCCTTTCCTAGTCAATTTAGTTAGGTTTTTTTACTGCATACTTTTATATAAAGCCTATTGAACATTGATTTTTGATTTGTTGACAAAATAAATTATCCATTTTTTCGTTTGTTAATTTTAGTTTAAAATTAGTTGTAGTTATTAAATTATCCATTTGCAATAAATTATCCCAATATGCATACTTCAATTAAGATGGCCATAAAGAAAATAAAATCTTCACTACCATTTTCTTTCTTTCTTGTCGGCTTCTTACTTTCTGCAGTTTGTTCTAAAGGACAAGCTACTGTTTTTATTACGCCTACTTCCAGTTCTGTTTGTCAGGGGAACTCAGTAATTTTAAATACTTCGGCATCAGGAGATGGTACGTTGACTTATTTGTGGGACATAGGGGATTCGGCTACTAGTAGTATTACAGTAGCGCCTACAGTAACAACAATCTATATGGTTACTGTAGTTGATGAAAGTTTAAATACTGATACTGCTTATGTTACTATTACTGTACTGAATCCATCAACAGGGGATACTAGTGCAACTGCATGTGAATCTTTTATATGGTATGAAAATGAATATACTACAAGTGGCAACCCTACACATTTATTTACAAATGCAGTTGGATGCGACTCTTTAGTTACTTTGAATCTTACTATTAATTACGGTACACACAATTCACTAACTGATACGGCATGTGAGACCTATGTATGGCATGGTGATGCTTATACATCAAGCGGGACTTACACTTATCCTTATACTAATGCATCCAGTTGTGCCTCCATGGATACCCTTTATCTAACGATTAACTATGGCACACATAATGTAGTAAGAGATACTGCATGTGAAACCTATAGCTGGCATGGTGATGATTACACCTCGAGCGGCATGTATACTTATTCTTATACTAACACATCCAGTTGTGCCTCCATGGATACCCTTCATTTAACGATTAACTATGGCACACATAATGTAGTAAGAGATACGGCATGTGAAACCTATAGCTGGCATGGTGATGATTACACAACGAGTGGAATGTACACGTATTCTTATGCTAACACATCCAGTTGTGCATCAGTAGATACTTTATATCTAGTAGTAAACTATGGT
>CALQJH020000047.1 GCA_943330835.2 Candidatus Kuenenia stuttgartensis | reverse complement strand
GTTTGTCCGATTAAAGAAATAGTGGAGTTGATTGTTTTATTTGCATCTTTTATTTCCACAACAACAGGCGTTCCTTTGTGAACGTTTGTAATATAATTTTCAGGAACGTTGGCGATTACTTTTAGTTTGCTGGTATTTACGATTTTTATTTGCCCCATACCGGAAAATAATTCACCTATTTTTACCATTACCACTTCGGCTACGCCATCAACATCACTGTAAACGTTAGTTGTACTTAATTGTTCTGCAGCCACTTTCGATTGTTCCTCCGCAGATTTGAGTTGATTTTGCAAAGCTTCAACATTTGTTTTAGCGCTTATTAATTGTACTTCTGTACCAATTCCTTTTTGCCACAAATTATTTTGACGATCGTAAATATTTTTAGCATAGCTCAATTGTGTTTTTATACCTTCCAATTGTTGACGAGCAGCAGTATAGGCTTGGCGTAAAATAGCTTCATCAAGCTTTAATAATAATTGTCCTTTTTTTACCACATCTCCTTCCTTTACAAAAAGCGCTTTTACTTGTCCGCCCATTCCACGTGGTGTGATGTAAGAAATATTTTCAGCATCTACTTTGCCACGCAAGTCAATATAATGTTCGAAAGGTTGAACAGCTACAGCAGAAACCGCCACTAATGTAGATTTTGAATTTGCTGCAGCACTCGTGTCTAATTTATTAATGTCATCCTGCAGCGATTTGATGTCTTGGTCAACTTTGTTTTTTTGAATTAACAATTTTGCCAATTGAGCTTTCTTTTCTGTAATAGCTGCATTGGCATCTATACTTCCATTGTTACAAGATGAGAATACTGTTGAAGCGATTAAACAAATAGTTACAATAATTTTTAAAGGTTGCATATTTTTGGTTTTGAATGTTATGTTGAATTATTTTTAAAGGGTTCCGGTTGCTTTTAAGAAATCAATTTTCGCAATGATGGCATCATACAAAGCTCCATAGTAGTTGTTTTGAGCTACTTTCAATTCTGTTTGCGCGTTATATATTTCCATATTGCTTCCCAGGCCTTGTTCATATTTTAATTTTGTTGAGGCGTATACTTTCTCAGCTAAAACGGTATTTCTTTTTTGATTTTCTAAAGTTGTTAAAGCACTTTCAATTTTCAATTTTGAATTGCTTATTTCAAATTCAATCCCTTGTTGCAATCGCTCCATTGTATTTTTTGTTTTAGCCAATTCGTATTTAGCTTTTTGTATACGGGCATTTCTTGCATTACCATCAAATAATGCAACTGATAATTTTATTCCAACTAAAGAAGTAGAAAACCATTCGCCTTTGTCGAAGAAAGTAAAATCATTTCTTTGAGCGTTTTTAGAATAAGTGCCAAATGCTGCAAGAGTAGGGAATTTGCTTACTTGAAATCTTTTAATATTGTAGCGATTTAATTTCAATGCTGTTGATAATTGCTGGTATTCTTTTCTGTTCTTAATATCAAAACTATCATTCACCTTCATCATATCCATTTCATTTTCAGGTAAAGCATCAGTAAGCATTAAAGTATCTTTTTGAGGAAGGTTAATTAAAAATTTAAGCGCAGCGTTTCCTATTTCAAGTTGGTTGTCAATTTTTTCTTTCTCAGTTTTCAAATTATTTAATTGCACTTCCACTTTGTCTACATCCAATCTTTCAGCAAATCCATTTTTAAATATCTCTTTCGTATCTGCTAATAACTTTTCAAATCTTTCAATATTTGCATCGATTGTAGTGGCTTGTTTTTTTCCTACCACCAATTGGTAATACAATTTATACACGTTGACTTTTATTTGTTCTTTGGTTACTTCTGCCGCTTGTCCGGCCAACTTTAATACAGCCGATCTTGCTTTTAATCCAATAAATACTTGTCCGTCAAATAGAATTTGAGACACATCAATTCCGCCTGATGCATTCCATGAGGTGCCGAATTTTGCAGGCACACTACCATAACCGTTATTGGGTTGCCTAATTGGGTTGCCACTTCCATCTTTTACGCCATTATTCACCAGCACATTATATACCGAAGGAGAAATAAAATCTGGTAAGGTTGTTACTGGTATATCAAAATAATGAGTACCATTAATACTTGCATTAATTTGAGGTAATGCGATTGCGGTAAATTCTCTGTTTGCTTGCTGTTGAATTTGAATATCGAGAAGCGCATTTTTTACTTCAGTAGCATTTTTCATAGCGAATTCAACCGCTTGTTTTGCTGAAAAATAATTCGTTTGCTGAGAAAATGAAGCATGCATACCAATCAAGATAAAGCAGCACAACATTATTTTTTTTCGTTTTTGTTTTAATAACATTGGGTATTTATTTTTTTTGATGTTGAATGTTTTTTAAAGTGATTTTATAGCCTTTTTCGGAAACGATTCCAAAAAGAAAATGTCTGGACAATTCTTCTGAAGATTCTGCGAGCGTTGTTTTTACATTAGCATGAAACTCTGGGTGAAATGGAACTAACATAGATTCCAATCTAAACCTAGCAACGATCTCTATATGGAGATCTTTTCTGTATAAATCTTCCAGTATTCCCCTTTTTAAATTCTCCTTTATGATGTTAAATAAGAAATTATTTTTGTGCGCATGAAAAACTTTATAGGCATTTGGATAATATTTATACATATCAAACAAGATGGACGGATTCATGTGATGAAACAAATCTGACATTTGTAACATGGCGAGAAAAATTTCATGAACAGCATCTTTTGATCTGGACTTATCTAAACTACAAGTTTCTTGATTTTTCTTTATGATGGCAGTTATGACTTCAACTACAAGCTGTTCTTTATCAGAAAAGAACTGGTAGATGGTTTTCTTGCTAATACCCATTTTTGTTGCGATATCGTCCATGCTCACGCTTTTCAATCCGTATTGCATGAAAAGCGCATGAGCATCGTCTAGTATTCTTTTTGCAGTTTCGTTCATTATTTTATTATGGCGCCGCAAAACTATGGAAACTTTAAATGAAAAAAAAGTTTTTTACCTTGTTTTTATACCGGTATTAGTCACCTACTCCAAGCAGCCTATTTATCCTTTACCTTTGTTTTCAAATTAATAAAAATGAATAATTCGTTTCGATACAAAAAGTTGTTTCAATATTTTTTACAAGGTCTTTTGGTATTGGCGCCGATCCTCATTACTTTTTATGTGTTATTTTCTGTTGTAACTTCTATCGATAGTTTAATACCCCTTTTTACGGTCACTGATGAAAGGGGCTTGGTGAAAGTGCAGAATTATGGGTTAGGCTTTATCATCATTATACTTGTGATTATTATCATCGGGTATTTCTCTTATTTTGTCATTTCAAATAAAATTGTCCTTTTCTTTGATAAGCTCATGCAACGTCTGCCTGGGTTAAAACATATTTATTCTACAACAAGAGATTTTTTTGAAGCTTTTGCGGGCGATAAAAAAAGATTTACTCACAATGTAATGGCTAATGTAGATGATAATGATGTATGGCGAATTGGTTTTGTAACAAAGGATGATATGGAAGAATTTGGTCTTAAAGGATATATTTCAGTTTATATTCCGATGGCTTATTCTGTTGCAGGTAATGTTTATGTCATTCCAAAATCCCGAGTAAAAGAAATTACCCATATCAGTAGTGCACAAACCATGAAATTTGCTTTAAGTGGTGGTGTTACGCATATTGATGAGGACGACAAGAAACCAAAGTCTTGATTGTTATTTTCTTTCTAATTACCTGTTTTTTCAACAGTATTTACAATATCTCCCTTTGTAATTTTAGTTTTTAGATGTGAAATGTCCTTATGCGTCATCCTTAAACCAACCGAGAATGATAATGAAGGATATACCATGTGAACAACATTTGAAAACTAAATTAATACATGAAAACTATCTTGCGATTTTCTCTTCTTATTTTTTTACTGGCTTTACAAAAAGATGCTTTTTGCTGGGGTTTTTATGCCCATGGAAAAATAAATTATTTTGCTGTTTTTTTATTGCCTCCTGAAATGATAGTATTGTATAAACCCAATATTTCTTTTTTAGAAGAACATGCCACAGATCCTGATAAGCGCAGATATGCAGTTCCGGAAGAAGGCCCGAGACATTATCTTGATATTGATCATTATGGAACTTATCCTTTCCCTGATCTTCCCAGAAAATGGAAAGATGCTGTGGAGAAATTTTCAGCAGATTCTTTAAAAGCTCATGGAATTGTACCCTGGCATGTGCAGACCATGCTTTACAGATTAACTGACGCTTTTAAGAAAAAAGAATTTGCTTCAATAATGAAAAATAGCGCTGAAATTGGCCACTATATTGCCGATGCACATGTTCCGCTTCATGCGAGCAGCAATCACAATGGCCAGCTCACCAACCAGAAAGGTATTCATGGATTCTGGGAAAGCCGCGTTCCCGAATTGCTTGCTGAACGAGAATTTGATTTTTTTATCGGGAAGGCAGATTATATAAATAACCCCGGTGATTTTATTTGGAATAGGATTTTGGAAAGCGCCAAAGCTTCGGACAGCGTTTTATCTATTGAAAGAACCCTGACGAATGATTTCACAGAAGACACTAAATATGCCTTTGAGGAGCGAAACGGAATCGTTGTAAAGCAATACTCATCAGCGTTTACCGTCGCTTTTAATAACAGGTTAAATGGCATGGTGGAGAGAAGAATGCGACAAGCGATATATGCAGTAGCCTCCTTTTGGTATACCGCCTGGGTAAATGCAGGACAGCCCGATTTAAAGCAACTGGCTCATTTGAAATTTGCTGCATCCGAAACTAAAGATTTTGAATTACTTAATCAAACATGGAAATCTGGGTCGAAGATAATTGGGAGGGAGGAGTAGGGGAAGAAGGGTTGAAAGGTGGTTGAAAGGTGGATTAGCAGTTTATGGTTTAAATTTTAAGGATTGATTAAACTTTGCGCCTTCGTGCCTTTGTGGCAAAAATTTGTTGATAAGTTGAAATAGAATTTTGTAGAAGTAATTTTGAATTTTTACTTTTGAATTTTCAACTTCGTGCCTTCGTGCCTTTGCGGCAAAAATTAGTTGAAAGGTTGATTTGGCGACCAACTATTTTTAATTTCTTACATTTGCTTCATTAATAGTAAGAAAAAATACCCTTTAAAGGTTACGAATAGCAACAATGATTCACAATTTCAACGCAGGTCCTTCAATTTTACCAAAAGAAGTTTTTGAGCAGTCGGCTCAGGCAGTTCTCAATTACAATAATTCCGGCTTATCAATATTAGAAATGGGGCATCGCACTCCGGAGTTTACTGAAATAATGGAAGAGGCGAGAGGTTTGGTGAGAGAATTAATGCATCTCGATAATGACCATCAAGTACTTTTTTTGCATGGAGGCGCTTCTACACAATTTATGCAAGTGCCCATGAATTTGCTTGATCCAAAAGACACCGCAGCTTATGCAGATACGGGTGTATGGAGCAGTAAGGCCATTAAAGAAGCCAAACTATTTGGTAAGATCGACGTCGTTTGCTCTTCAAAAGAAAAAAATTACAGCTTTATTCCAAATGATTTTGCAGTACCAAATGATGCAAAATATTTTCATATCACGACCAACAATACCATTTACGGAACACAATGGCAATCGATTCCTAAAACGAGCAATGTATTGATTGCAGATATGAGCAGCGATATTCTCAGCCGGGAATTAAATTTTAATGACTTCGGATTGATTTATGCAGGCGCTCAAAAAAACATGGGTCCTGCAGGAGTGAATTTATTGGTAGTGAATCAGACTATTTTAGGAAAAGTAAAGCATACGATTCCAACAATTATGGATTATCGCAACCATATCGCTGAAGGAAGCATGTTGAATACACCTCCGGTATTTGCCGTATATGTTTGTTTGCTTACACTTCGCTGGTTGAAAGCTCAGGGTGGTGTTGCTGCAATAGAAAAGCTGAATCAGCAAAAAGCAGCTTTGTTATACAATGAAATAGATGCAAATGAATTGTTTACAACCAATGTAGTTAAAGAAGACAGAAGTAAGATGAATGTTTGTTTTGTGATGAAAGATCCTGCTCTTGAAAAACCTTTCTACGATTATGTAAAATCAAATGGAGTTATCGGTATAAAAGGCCATCGTTTGTCTGGTGGGTTCAGAGCTTCTCTATATAATGCCCTGCCAATAAGTAGCGTATCTTATTTAGTGGAATTAATGAGAGAGTTTCAGCAATCGCATGTATAAAAAAGCAGCATTTTTTAAATAAACGAAATACATTTTTTAATAAGTCATTATATTTTTTAGCTCATGGTTACAATATCTCCGTTTAAAGCATTACGTCCAAATGCACAGTTTGCCAAACAAGTTGCATCAAGACCTTATGATGTTTTGAATAGCAAAGAAGCAAAGGTAGAAGCGCAAGGGAATCCAACATCTTTTTTGCATATCACCAAAAGTGAAATTGATTTACCTGAAAGCATCGATATTCATGCTCAGCAGGTATACGAAACTGCCAAGGAAAACCTGAATGCATTTATCAGCAGAGATATTTTATTTAAAGAAAGTAAACATTGTTATTACATTTATGAATTGGTCATGAATGAGAAAAGTCAAAAAGGATTAGTTTGCGCAAGCACTGTAGATGATTACGAAAATGGCCTTATCAAAAAACATGAATTCACGCGACCTGAAAAAGAATTAGACAGAATCAATCATATTAAAACAACAGGCGCACAAACGGGTAATGTTTTTTTAGCGTATAAAAATGTGGATGAGATTGATGCCGTTATCAATCAATGGACTAGCACCAAAGATCCTCAGTATGATTTTATTGCCGACGATGATATTAAGCATAGTATTTGGATTGTTAATGATGATAATGTAATTGAAAAGATTACTACTTTATTTAAAACAAAAGTTCCTTGTACTTATATTGCTGATGGCCATCATCGTGCTGCTTCTGCTGCAAAAGTGAGAACAGCATTAGGAAAAGCCGCAACTGCAGCTGCAGATTATTTTCTAACTACATTGTTTCCTTCCAATCAGCGTCATATCATGGATTACAACAGATTGATTAAAGACTTGTGTGGATTAACTGAGGCAGCTTTTTTACAAAATCTGGAAGAAAAATTTACTGTAGAAAAAGTGAACTATGCTTATCGTCCTGAGCATTTACATAGTTTTGGTTTGTATGTAGATAAACAATGGTATAAGCTTGTTGCAAAACAAGGAACGTATTCGGAAGATCCAATGGGTGTATTAGATATCACCATTCTTCAAAACAATATTTTAGATCCGATTTTAGAAATTAAAGACCAACGTACAGATAAAAGAATTGACTTTGTTGGTGGTATAAGGGGTTTGGAGGAATTAGAAAAAAGAGTGGATAGTGGAGAAATGAAATTGGCTATTAGTTTGTATCCTGTAAGCATTCAACAGTTGTTTGATATTGCTGATAGTGGAAATGTAATGCCGCCAAAAAGCACCTGGTTTGAACCAAAACTCAGAGATGGTTTACTTACTCATTTAATTTATTAATGATTACACTACATGTTTACATACTGCTATAAATATTTAATGGTAACGATATTTTCTATGTCGCTTCTGTTTACCTTGAAGGCACAACCTCACTTGGATGAATACGGACAAGCGAAAAAATATCTGATAGCCGGCGATTATTTAAATGCTACAACATTAATTAAAAAATTAATCACTTTTGATTCTGCTAATATTGAGCTTAAAAAGGATTTAGCCATTTGTTATAATTTTCAAAGCGAATATAAAAATGCAGTACAAACCTTGAAGCCATTGGTGGATAGCGGACTTGCTGATGACCAGTGTTTTCAAATTTCAGGCAATGCATATAAAGCACTTAATCAAATTGAAGAATGCAAATCACTTTTTTTAAAAGGCCTTGCTAAGTTTCCCGAAAATGGACCTTTGTATAATGAAATGGCAAGTTTACTTTGGAACAACAAAGACAATTCTTGCATCAAATACTGGGAAAAAGGAATCGAAAAAGATCCGGAATACTCCAAAAATTATTACAACGCTTGTCGCTATTATAACAACAGCAACGAAAAAATGTGGAGTTTAATTTATGGTGAAATATTTGTGAATATGGAACCTTCCAATTCAAGAACTCCGGAGATTAAACAGTTATTACTTGATGATTATAGAAAAATATTTACAGAAATTATTTCCGACTCGGTGCTCAGCACAAAAAATAAATTTTCTCAAAAGTATTTAGGCAACCTGTATAAACAATATGCTGTTTTAAAAGAGGATATAAATGCTTCAACACTATCTATGCTAAGAACTAGATTTATTTTAGATTGGTTTTATGACAATCCTGACGAGTTTCCTTCCTCATTATTTTACTTTCATCAAACACTATTAAAACAAGGGTTGTTTGATGTATACAACCAATGGCTATTGGGCTCATCAGCTAATTTACTTGACTTTCAAAACTGGACGAAGATTCACCAGGAAGAATACGAAGCGTTTATCCAATTTCAAAAAACGGCTTCATTTAAAATGCCGAAAGGTCAATATTACCATTGATTTTTTCTTCGCAATAAATTCCATAATTATATTAACTTACAATACGCGTCATTAAATCGTTGTGCCATTTTCCTACTTAAGAACATGTAATTATGAATGAACAATCCAGATTATTTGATTTTCTTTATGATCAGTTAGCGCATTTTCCAAAAGAAGATATGTTGTGTGGAAAGGAGGATGGTCGCTGGGTTTCCAATAGCACAAAAGATATTGTAGAGGTAGTTAATAAGTTGAGTGCAGCGTTATTGAACTTAGGTTTGAGTGGGAATGACAGGACTGTAGAAGGCCAAGATAAAATTGCCATTATCTCTCGCAACAGACCAGAATGGCTAATGCTTGATCTGGCTTGTCAGCAAATTGGTGTAATACTTTGTCCCATTTATCCTACTACAAATCCGCATGAACTAGAATTTATTTTTAATGATGCGGCTATAAAATATGTATTTATAAGTGGACAGGATATTATTGATAAAGTAAAATTGATGAGTAGTAAGATTAATTCCTTAATCGACATTTTTAGCTTTGATCAATTGCCTGATGTTAAATATTGGAAGGAATTAATTTCGAGTATTCCCAATGAGAGTCTCAATAAAGTAGCTGCAATTTCAAAAACTATACAAGCCAATGATTGTGCTACGATTATTTACACTTCGGGTACCACAGGTATTCCAAAAGGGGTGATGATTAGCCATCGGAATCTTGTTTCTAATGTACTTAATGCGGTTAAGAGTTTTCCATTTCCAGAAATGTCTGACGCTAAGGCCTTGAGTTTTCTTCCTTTAAATCACATTTTTGAAAGAATGGGCTCGTATATATATATGTACAGAGGGATTTCTATTTATTATGCGGAAAGTATGGAAACTATTGGTGAAAACATTAAAGAAATACAACCCACTATATTTACTACGGTTCCTCGCTTGCTTGAAAAAGTGTATGAAAGAATAATGATTAAAGGTGCTGCGCTTAAAGGCATAAAAAGAAAATTATTCTATTGGGCTGTTGCATTGGGAGAAAAATATGATAATTTAAAAAGCGGTGGAATTTTCTACAACATACAATTGGCAATAGCTAATAAAATTATTTTCAGCAAATGGCGAAGTGCTTTGGGAAATAAGGTGAAGTTTATTATTACAGGCGGAGCTGCGTGTCAGATTAAATTGCTCCGAATTTTTAATGCTGCTCAAATTCCTATTTACGAAGGATATGGTCCAACAGAGAATAGTCCGGTTATCAGTGTTAATTGCAGGATAAACAAAGGGACGAAGTTTGGAACAGTAGGTGTTGTTCTTGACGGACAGGAAGTAAAGCTCGC
>CALQJH020000046.1 GCA_943330835.2 Candidatus Kuenenia stuttgartensis | reverse complement strand
TTTGCTAATTCAGTCATAGCTTTTTTGGACTTCGCCATCACCATCAAACCGCTGGTATTTTTATCAATACGATGAACTAAGCCATAACGAGGCAGTTCATTGTCATCAATTTTTGGAGATTGTTGTTTTAGATGGTAAGCCGCTGCATTGATAAGCGTTTGGTCAGGATTCCCGCTTCCAGGATGAGCTACCATTCCAACTGGTTTGTTTACGATAAACAAATCTTCATCTTCATAAACAATATCGAGAGGAATGTCTTGAGGCGTAATTTCTGAAGTTTCCTGATTTTTTGTATCATAAATAATTACTCGGTCGCCCCCTTTTATTTTGTAATTATTTTTTATTGGGATATCATTTACAAGCACTAGATCATTTGCTATACCTTGTTGTATTTTATTTCTTGTCGCGCCTTCTATTTTCGCCATTAAAAATTTATCGATGCGAACCGACTCTTGTCCTTTGTCAATCGTAAAAGACATTCTTTCAAATAACTCTTCCGATTCTGATAATTCTTCTTCTATTTCGTTCTTCATTTTTAAAAATTGGTTATTCAAAAGTACTTGCTATTCTTCACTTTTTAATCTTTGTTTTACTTTATTTGATATATATAGGCTGCTGAAAACTAATAGCAGTGGCTTTTTTAAAAGAATGCGTATTCGTAATATTGCGATATTGCAATATTACGAATACACCTAAATAAGAGAAAAATATTTCCACTAAAGTTTATTTAGTTATTCCCCAAAAATCCCCCAAGCTTACTAATGTATCTGTGATGTCAGCATAATTTTCTTTAGTTTGTGGGAAACGGTACAATTTTTATTCAAATAAAAGATCCTGCAAATCATTAATTTTACAACATAAAATCAAATTTTGGACAAGCAAAAAGTGTTATTTACTGATTTAGGCATTATTGATTATAAATCTGCATGGGATTATCAGGAAAATTTATTGAGACAAAATGTTGATGTAAAAACAGCTGCAAGGCTCAGTGAAACAGATGTAAATCCATTATTAACTGATACCAAACACCACCTTCTTTTTTGTGAACATCCTCCTGTTTATACATTAGGCAAAAGTGGAAATATTGCTAATGTGCTACTGTCAAATGATGAGTTGCATGAAAATGGTATTGAATTTTTCAGAACCAACAGAGGAGGCGATATTACCTTTCACGGATTACAGCAAATGGTGGGTTACCCGATTCTTGACTTGGAAAAATTTCAGACGGATATTGGTATTTATCTAAGAAATTTAGAAGAGGTCATCATCTTGACCTTGAAAGAATATGGTATCATAGGAGAAAGAAGTTCTGGTGAAACTGGCGTATGGATTGAGCCGGAAGTATTGGGTAAAGCCAGGAAAATATGCGCAATAGGTGTTCGTTGCAGCAGATGGATAACGATGCATGGGTTTGCCTTAAATGTGAATACAGACCTTAGCTATTTCGACAATATTATTCCGTGTGGGATTCAGCATAAACAAGTAACTTCTATTCAGCGTGAATTAGGTGAACCCGTTGATTTTACTGCTATTAAAGAGCGTATAAAAATTAATTTCGAAAAAGTTTTCAAGGCAGACATTTTGTAAATAAATTGCTTTTATTTTTGATTGGGGACTTTGTCTTTCGAAATGTAAAATTTATTTTTTTCTACTAAATCTTCTTCATTGTATATTTCAAATTGGTACCAGCCGCTTTGTCTGAAATTAGATTTCTCCATAAAAATGGCATCCTCATTTATTTTTTTTATTTCGAAAATTAATTTACCGATTTCGTTATAGAATTTGATATGGTATTTCTTTTCAGTAGTCTCTTTCAACTGAATAATAAGGAGGTTCTGGTTATTGATATAAATTCTATTACTTGGATAGTCCCATTGGAGCCTTTTTATTTTATTATCAAGAGTTACCTCTCTTCTCTCAATTGGTTTTAAGGATATCATTTCATTTGAGCTGTCTTTATTGATACGAACAATTTTCAGGGGTAATATTTTTTTCTGCAATGTTGTTGCAATGTCTGGTTCTGATGTTTTACCTAAACTATCTGTATTTTCCTTTACTGGTACACTTTCTTTTTTTTTATCAAGTAGGGGATCTGTTTCCCTTATTTCGCTGTCTGTTATTTTATTTTCAGTAATCTTCAATGCTTCTTTTGGAATAGCGGTAATATCAATTTCATCCAATTCAGGGGCGTCTATAAATGCTCTGACTGCTGGCCCTAGCTCGTAAGTACCACCTTCAAATGAAATAGAAATTCTATAATACATTCTGTCATAAGGTGGAGAAGGATCCAGGTACCCGTTTTCTTTATTTAATGGATTGAGAACGGTTCCAATAGTGGAGTAGTTTCTTGAGCTGTCATAAGATCGTTGAATAAGGATATTGCTGATGTTCTTTGTATAATCATTTTGCCAACTCACGACTACTTTTCCATTAAAACTTTTTACCGTGATATTAGGTAAAGTTTCTTGACCATAAGAAAAGATAGAAATGCAACTATTGATGAATAAAAAAAGAAAACCAAATTTCTTCATGAGTACTGACGAGTATATAATGTTAAATCGAAAAATTAAAATGCTTCTACAAATATAATCTAATTAAAAAATTAACCTGTTCAAAGGTAGGGATTGATTTCCTTGTAAGCCACCTGTATGAAGCAGTGCAATGGTACTTCCATTTGGGAAATAATTGTTTTTTATTTTGTCAAATATTGCATAAAACATTTTGCCGGTATAAACGAAATCCAAAGGGATATTGAAATTTAAATAAAAATCATTCATGAAATCAATTAATTCATTAGTATATTTTGCATATCCTCCGAAGTCGTAATGGTTAAATATAATAGGGGGCTCGTAATGCTTAGACTCTAGTAAATACGTGAGTCTTTCATCAATATCAGTCATTCCTTTTATGACAGGAACGCCAATTACTTTTTGATTGGGACTAGCACTTTTAATTAATCCAGCTAATGTTGTTGCTGTTCCAACTGCTGTGCAGATATAAGAGGGGTTTAATGCTTGCAAATTATTCATTATTATTGATGCTCCTGCAGCACCTTTGGAATCATATCCTCCTTCAGGAATGAAAATATAATCAGTACTGATTTTGTTGATTTTATTTATGATGAGCTCATTCAGTTCTATTTGATAGTCAATTCTTGGCACAAAAATAAGTTTCATTCCAAACTCACTACATTGTTTTAAGGTCTCTGAAATATTTTTAGGCTCTTCACCTCTGATAATACCAATACTATTAAGATTTAATTGTTTTGCATAACAAGCTGTTGCAACCAAATGATTTGAATAAGCACCTCCCATTGTTACAACAGTATTTTTATTTAATTTGATAGCTTCCTCAATAAAATAATAAAGCTTAAATAATTTATTTCCTGAAATTACAGGATGAATTAAATCCAATCTCACAGCCAATAACTTGATATTTCTTTCTTGTAGAAATCCTGCTTCTATAACATCAATTTTAATGTCAATATTATTGTCAATCATTTTTGTTATTTCCTAATGGAAAGTAGTATTTTCGTCATTACTTAAAAATAAAATCGGTCACAACTTACCAATAAAATAATAAAATGTTCGTAATTATGCTGACTTTACCAAACGGTGTTAGGGATTAAAGGCATAATATGACGACAATTGAAAAACAATAAATAGATTAGACATGAAACCTACTTTAATTATTTTGGCTGCAGGTATGGCGAGTCGCTATGGAAGTATGAAACAAACAGAGGGATTTGGGCCTGCTGGCGAAACGATTATGGATTACTCAGTTTTCGATGCAATAAAAGCCGGATTTGGAAAGGTAGTTTTTATTATAAGAAAAGATTTTGCTGAAAGTTTTAAGGTTAATTTTGGAAATAAATTGGAAGGGAAGATTGAAGTAGATTATGTATTTCAGGAAATGAATTCATTTGTTATGGAAGATAATATTCCTACAGAAAGAACGAAACCATGGGGGACTGGCCACGCTGTTTTATGCGCTTCGGATTTGGTTAAAGAACCGTTTGCTGTTATAAATGCAGATGATTATTACGGAGTGGATGCTTTTAAACAAGCTGCAGTTTTTTTACAAACACAATGCAACGAGCATACTTATGCAATAATTGGTTATCAGTTGAATAAGACTTTAAGCCAACATGGCACTGTTAGCAGAGGCGTTTGCCAGGTCGATACCTCATTTAATTTAATTTCAATAAAAGAAAGAACAAAAATCTACCAGCAAGAGGGCAAAGTCGTATTTGAAGACAATGGAATTCCAGTTGAAGTAGAACCCACTTCTAGTGTTTCAATGAATTTTTGGTGTTTCCATCCTTCAGTTTTTTCTTCTGCTAAAAGCTTGTTTACTGATTTTGTAATTCAAAATAAAGAGGATATTAAGGCTGAATTTTTCATTCCCATTATTGCGGATTCCTTTATTTCGACTTCGCATCATTCTATTAAAGTCATTCCAACATCCTCTCAGTGGTTTGGGGTTACTTATAAAGAAGATGCAAAAAGTGTAAAGGAAAAAATAGATATTTTGATCGAGAAGAATGTCTATCCCAGCTCTTTATGGGGGTAATATTTTAAATAAAAAAAGAGGCGATTAATTTTGCCTCTTTTTTTATTTAAAGTAAAGATGATTTTAATTTCCTTTAATCATAAAAACATAATCCTCCACTTTTTTAATTTGACTGACTCTGTCACAATTCTTCAGCGAAGGTTTTGAAGTTATTTTGATGCTTTCGTTTTCTTTTATTTTTTTAATTTGATTCAGCGCGCTGTAAATATTCGATGATTTTATGGCATATACCACACCTTCTGAATTAGCTTCCATACTGGACACGACTCCAACCAATTCACCATTTTTATTAATAACAGGAGATCCGCTATTTCCCTCATTGGCCAATGTACTTAATTGACAATAAATGGGATCCATTTTATAGCCGTTTTCTGCACTAATATACCCTTCACCATAAACGACTTCTTGTTTTGGGTAACCTAAAATAAACACCTGTTCGCCAAGGCTGGCATTTGTCTTTTTTATACTGTAGGGGATTGGAGGAAGTTTTTTGAAATCGTTGTCAATAATTCTTAAAATCGCTAAATCATTATCCGGATTTACATAAACTGATTCTGCTTTGAATTGTTCCCCTTTATTATTTTCTATTATGAGTTGATGGGTAGCTTCATTCAAAACATGAGCATTGGTAACAATGAAATTGTTATTTACATCAATCATAAATCCAGTTGCCCTGAATTTACTTTCTAACCTTGGTTTTTCAGACTGTTGGTTAATTTCATTCAATTGCCCGATTTGTTTTTCTAGCTTTTTGTATTTGTCATCTTGCTCTTTTAGCTTTTCAACAAGAGGCTTAATATTATTTTGTTTGCCAGGGCTAAAAATTGAAATTATTGATGCACAAATAATTGACACAATAATTGCGATAGATGCAGCTACCCCAATTGTTTTTTTATATCGGTTCCATAGGTAAACAACTATTGCTTTACCCTCTAAAGAATTAGGTTTAATAATACCTTGATCGGTTAACTTTAAAAAAGTTTCGTTAAGCGTATGTTTTAATCTTTTTGTTCTGCTATATTTTTCAATTTCATTTAAAAAATAAATATGCTCGACCACTGATTGGTCAATTGCCGGATTATTTTTTCTGATATCTTCAAAATTAGTACGTTCAGCAGGGTCCATTTCGCCTTTTACATAACGCTCTACAGTATCCATTAATAATAAATCTTCCATTTATAAATTTTTATATTCTGCGAAGAATAGTTTTTTTAGTCTGCTCAGACACTTATATTTTTGAGTTTTTGCATTATCCGCATTGGTGTATTTGAATAATGTCGCAATTTCTTGCATTTGTTTTTTGTTGATATAGAATGCTTCAAGAATTCCTTTACAAGGTTCCCCAACTTTAGATAATGCATTTTCCATGATCTTAAAATTTGATGTTGTTATTTCATGTTTTTCCAAATCTTCTTCAACTGATATAACTTGATCAAACTCATTGGTGTGTATTACAATTCTTTTTTGTTTTTCGAGTTTCTTTAACCATAATCGCCTGCAAACTGAATATAAATAAGTTTTAATCTGACAATGCAGGATAAAATCTGGGTTTATTGACTTTTCATAAAGAACTATCATAGCTTCCTGAAATATATCTGCTGCGTCTTCAGGGTTGCCCTTGTTGTTTAATATGAGATGTTGAACCATTTGGAAATTCAATCTATATAAACTTTCTATAGCAGCGCTATCCTGTTTTGCTAATCCTTCCAGTAAAATTTTGTCTTGACCAGGTATATTCACAACTCTTTTATTTATACAAATATTGCTTTTTAGTAACCCAAATAAAAAAAAATAAAAAATCGGGTTACTTTTTTATATTTGCAGGTATTAACTGCAAATTATAATTTTAAACCAAAAAAAAACAAAAAATGAAAAAGTTCCTAGCAATTGCATTGATCGCTGCATCATTAACTTCTTGCGGTGGTGGTAAAACAGAAGAAACTCCAGCTACTGATACAGCTGCTGTAACAGTTGATACAACTGCTGCTGCTGTAACAGTTGATACAACTGCTGCTGCTGTTGATACAGCTGCTGCTGCTACTCCAGCAAAATAATTTTACTTATAACTTTAGATATATTTCTAATATTTTAAGTCAAACTTTACAAAAAAGCCATTTCCTTAAGGGAGTGGCTTTTTTGTTTTGAGTATCATACGAAATTCGAATCAAAGTATAATTATATTAAATGTGATTTCTTCTCATACTTTTTAAAATAATACTATTATAAAGTTACTTTTGCATGGTGGGAGCAATAGACAAGAATAATATATTTAATAACAGGCCTTTTATTATAAGTGGCCCTTGTAGTGCGGAGACTGAACTCCAGCTTATTTCAACAGCAAAACAGCTTGCCTCGAATGGTAAAGTCAATTTATTGAGAGCTGGAATTTGGAAACCAAGAACAAAGCCTGGTATGTTTGAAGGTGTTGGAACAATTGGGCTTAAATGGCTCCAAGAAGCCAAAAAAGTTTCAGGTATTCCTACAACTGTTGAAGTGGCTACGCATAAGCATGTGGAAGAAGCCCTACTGCATGAAGTTGATGTCTTGTGGATTGGCGCAAGAACAACCGTGAATCCTTTTTCTGTTCAAGAAATTGCCGATGCCTTAAAAGGCGTTGATATTCCTATTTTAATTAAAAATCCTATTAATCCTGATTTGGAATTGTGGTGTGGCGCAGTAGAAAGAATGCAAAAATCCGGGTTAAACAATATCGCCTTAATTCACAGAGGATTTTCTTCTTTTGGAAATACGAAGTACCGAAATGCTCCCATGTGGCAATTGCCCATAGAAATGAAACGAAGGTTTCCGAGCCTAATGATGATTTGCGACCCCTCCCATATTTGTGGAAACAGATCATTATTGCAAGATGTTGCCCAAAAAAGTATCAATCTTGATTTTAATGGCTTAATGATTGAAACTCACATTGATCCAGATAATGCATGGAGTGATGCTAATCAACAAATTACCCCAGGACAACTGGAAATTATGTTGGATAACCTAAAATGGCGGTCTGTAAATGCCGAAGAAGAATTATTGAATTCATTATTGAATAAATTAAGAGAGCAAATTGATCAAACTGACGATGAATTAATTTCATTGCTGAGTCAGAGAATGAAATTGGCAGATGAAATAGGGTTTTATAAAAAAGAACATAATATTACTATTCTTCAAACGGAAAGATGGAATAATATACTGGAAAGACTTTCTACAAAAGCAGAGCAGATGGGATTGAGTAAGGCCTTTATCAAAAATTACTTTGAGGCGATACATTTAGAAAGTATTAATCATCAGAATAAAATAATGAACGGGTAATAAATTAATTAGAATGAAAACTTTTGAGTACATCATTTCCGAAAAAAAAATAAACTGTTCGTTTGATGTTCCTGCTGATTTTATTGCATCGAATTTTAATAAAGAGAAATCAGTCATTATTACTGATGATAAAGTTTTTTCCTTTCATCAACATAAATTTGTTGGCTTCAAGGTTATCAGCATTTCCAACGGAGAGCGATTTAAAACGCAGACTACGATTGATAATCTAATCAATCAATTATTGGAATGGAAAATTTCAAAAGAAGATACCATTATCGGAGTTGGTGGAGGCATGGTTACAGATATTGCAGGATTTGTAGCCAGTATTTATAAAAGAGGAATGAATTTGGTACTTTTTCCTACTACAATATTGGGAATGGTTGATGCTGCATTAGGTGGAAAAAACGGTATCAATGTAGGGTTGTATAAGAATATGGCAGGGACTGTTTATCAGCCAGCATCCATCGCATTTGATTTTACATTTTTAGCTTCATTGCCAGATGTAGAATGGATAAATGGATTCGCAGAAATCATTAAACATGCTTGTATTCAAGATGAGAAATTATTTTCTGCATTGGAGAAAAGTAGTATTGCTGAGTATAAAAATAATCCAAAATCACTTGCAGCTTTGATTGAAAATAATGTGTCACTTAAAATGACCTTTGTTATCAAAGATGAATTTGACCGTAAGGAAAGAAAGTTTTTAAACTTTGGACATACCCTAGGACACGCGTTAGAAAATCTATATCAATTGCCACATGGTCATGCTGTAAGTATTGGTATGGTTGCTGCAGCAAAACTTTCAGAAAAAATAAATATTCAAACTGGATCTATTTCTGATCGAATAGCCGGACTATTAAAACGGTACGAATTGCCTGTTGATATGGAGTTTAATTACAAAGAAGTATTTGAATTAATGCAATTAGATAAAAAACGGGAAGGCGATTATATAAATTTTGTTTTGTTGAATAAAATAGGGGAAGCATTTACTCAGCCTATGGAAATGAAAATATTAGAGGCGTACTTAAAAGAAATGCATTCATGATTGCAGAAATATTACAATCGGAAATCAAAGGGAATTTAGTAGTGCCCCCAAGCAAGAGTGTGATGCAGCGCGTATGTGCTTTGGCGTTATTGAATAACGGGGAAACTGAAATTCTAAATCCCGGACGAAGTAATGATGATCTTGCTGCGATTAGTATTATTAGAAGCCTAGGTGCTAAAGTTATAGAAGATGAGGGGAGAATTATTATAAAAAGCAATGGACATATTTCCCCAAACGCATTAATAAATTGTGGCGAAAGCGGTCTCTCCTTTAGGATGTTTGCATTCATAGCAGCACTTGGGGAAAGTGAAATTACCATAACAGGAGAAGGATCTTTATTGAATCGTTCTATGGAAATGATGGAAGGGATTTTTAAATCATTGGAAGTACATGCGGTTTTAAATAATGGACTTCTTCCTTTGTATTTAAAAGGCCCAATTCAATCTAAGGATATAGTAATAAATGCAAGTAAAAGTTCTCAATATTTAACAGGCTTATTATTTGTGTTTGCGAAACAAGTGAAAATTCCAACAATTATTCAGGTTGAAAATCTGGTGAGTAAACCTTACATAGATTTATCCTTATCGCTTTTAAAATATTTTGGTTATAATATTACTAGGGAGAATGATAGTCGATTTATTGTTTATCCCAAAGATAATGAGGTTCGACATTTCACTGTTGCAATAGAAGGAGATTGGAGCAGTGCTTCATTTTTGATCGTTGCGGCTTTGATAGCTGGGGAAATAATATTGACAGGTCTTGATGTGAATTCTCATCAAGCCGATAAAAAAATCATAGAAGTATTGGTATTATGCGGAGCTTCTTTTTCTATACGTGATCATCAAATCTTTATCCAAAAATCGAATTCACTTCAAGCTTTTGATTTTGATG
>CALQJH020000045.1 GCA_943330835.2 Candidatus Kuenenia stuttgartensis | reverse complement strand
GACCATTACGAAGGTGAATTGATTTATCTAGAAGCGGGGCAGTCCATCATTTTGGATACAGATGAATTAAAAGTTCTTTTTACTCCGGGCCATAGTCCTGGCAGCGTTAGTTTTTATTGCGAAAAGCAACATTTTGTTATAAGTGGCGATGTATTGTTTAAAAATAGTGTGGGTAGAACCGATTTGCCTGGAGGAAACCATGAAATCTTAATTCAAAGTATTAAAAATCAACTCTTGATTTTGCCTAAAGAAACCATTGTTTATAGTGGACATGGGGTGAAAACTACAATTGGGGAGGAGAAAAGGGGGAATGCGTATTTGGGGTAGTGTATTCCATATATTATAACCCGACCGTCTGACACAATTCCACCAGCACACCATTCGTTTCTTTAGGATGTAAAAAACAAATCAACTTATTATCAGCCCCCTTTTTAGGCGTTTCATTTAAAAGAACGAAACCTTCTTTCGAAAGTCTTTCCATTTCTGCAAGTATATCAGTCACCTCAAAAGCGATATGGTGAATGCCTTCGCCCTTTTTTTCAATAAATTTATTAATGACACCATTTTCTGTGGCACTTTCCAATAATTCAATTTTAGTTTGACCCACCTGAAAGAATGCTGTATTTACTTGTTCGGAAGCTACAGATTCGGTTTTATAGCAATTTGTATGGAGAAGCTTTTCAAATAAAGGAATAGACGTTTTCAGTGTTTTTACAGCAATGCCAATGTGTTCTACCTGTTTCATAAAGTTTTTGTTTACGAAATGCGTTAATTAAGGTTTTTTTCATTCTTTAATATTGACAAGATAAAACCTTTTATAGTAATTTCGCGTTATACTATTTTAAAAATTAAACTCATTATATTTTATGTTGAAATTACCTATTTATTTGGATAACAATTCGACTACCCCCATGGATCCAAGGGTTTTGGAAGCGATGACGCCTTTTTTCTTACAACATTTTGGAAATGCAGCAAGTCGTAACCATCCATTTGGCTGGGAGGCAGAAGAAGCAGTGGATTATGCCCGCGAACAAGTGGCAAAATTGATTGGGGCAGATCCTAAAGAAATTATTTTTACTTCAGGTGCTACTGAAGGAGACAATTTGGGCATCAAAGGTATTTTTGAAATGTATGCTTCAAAAGGAAATCATATCATCACTGCAACTACAGAACACAAAGCAGTTTTAGATACTTGCAAACATATTGAAAAGCAAGGAGGAGAAGTTACTTACTTGCAAGTTCAGCCCGATGGATTGATTGATTTGGTTGAATTGGAAGCTGCCATAAAACCTACTACGATTCTTATAGCCATTATGTATGCCAATAATGAAATTGGTACGGTAATGCCTATCAAAGAAATAAGTGCTATTGCTCGTAAACACGGTGTTTTAGTCTTTACTGATGGTACTCAGGCTGTTGGAAAAATTCCAGTTGATGTAAATAAAGATGGCATAGATTTAATGGCGTTTACTGCACATAAAATGTATGGTCCGAAAGGTGTTGGTGCGCTTTATGTTCGCAGGAAAAATCCAAGAGTAAAAGTAACCGCACAAATGGACGGTGGCGGCCACGAACGAGGCATGAGAAGCGGAACTTTGAATGTGCCAGGTATTGTTGGTTTTGGAAAGGCTTGCGAATTGTGCATGTTGGATATGGAAGCAGATTCACAACGCATCATTAAATTGAGAAACAAATTAGAAACGGAGTTATTAAAATTGGAAGAAGCTTATGTCAATGGAAGCAGAGAGCACCGTTTACCACATGTTGCCAATATTTCGTTTAAACATGTAGAAGGAGAGGGATTGTTGATGGGCTTTAATAAAAATATTGCGTTAAGTTCAGGTTCAGCTTGTACTTCAGCATCATTGGAGCCTTCATATGTATTGAAAGCACTTGGATTGGGAGATGACTTGGCTCATAGTTCATTACGTTTTGGGTTGAGCAGATTTACAACAGAAGAAGAAATTGATTATACTATAAAAGCCATCAGCGATACGGTTCTTAAACTTAGAGAAATGAGTCCGCTTTGGGAAATGTATAAAGAGGGGATAGACCTAGATTCAATAGAATGGGCAGCGCACTAAAATTCGACATTAAAAAGTAAAATTTTTAAAATAAACTAATCATCAAATTTTCAAATTAACAATATGGCATATTCAGAAAAAGTAATCGATCATTATCAAAATCCTAAAAATGTAGGGACCCTTGATAAAGCAAGTAAAAGTGTAGGAACCGGTCTGGTAGGGGCTCCTGAATGCGGAGACGTTATGCGTTTGCAAATTGAAGTGAATCATGAAACAGGCATGATTACTGATGCGAAATTCAAGACATTTGGCTGTGGTTCGGCAATTGCATCTTCTTCTTTGGCTACAGAATGGCTTAAAGGAAAGAGTGTAGACGAGGCGCTAAAAATTGACAACATGGCAATTGTTGAAGAATTGAATTTACCGCCTGTAAAAATTCACTGTTCAGTTTTGGCAGAAGATGCCATCAAAGCAGCCATTAATGATTACAGAGAAAAAAATGGCATGGAAAAAATCAAATTTGAAGAAAGTGTAATTCACTAATTCCAATTTATAAAATGATAGCAACAGATAATAGCATTTACATAAGCGACAAAGCCAAGTCTAAAGTTATTCAATTGATGAAAGATGCCGGCGTAGATTCGGATGCTTCTTTTTTTCTTCGTGTAGGCGTAGTAGGTGGAGGATGCAGCGGCTTAAGTTACAAACTTGATTTCGACAATGAGGTTAAACCCATGGACCAGGTATTTGAAGATAAGGGAATGAAGATTGTAACCGACCTGAAAAGTTTCTTATACCTTGTCAATACTGAATTGGAATTCAGCGATGGATTAAATGGAAAAGGGTTTTATTTCGATAATCCCAATGCGAGCAGGAGCTGCGGTTGCGGTGAAAGTTTCGCTGTATAATGCTTTAAATGCTTTTCATAATAGTTGAAAACCTTCTTTGCGGAAGGTTTTTTTAATGATGCAATTTGATATAACAACATGATTCCTTTCATGAATCTTATTGCTGTTTTTTGACCCATCGCTTTTTTTTCTACAATAAATAGATTAATTTTATTTGGATTCATCAGTAGAAAATGATCTGGTATTATTATTCTCTACTGAAAAACGTAAAGCCCCATTATTGATGAAATTAGGCACTTCAATATTTTTTCTTCTTTTTCTGATAAATACTTCGGTTTTTGGGCAAGTTACTACTGCATTTTATGATAATTTCAATAGATTAAGTCCTACACCTGGAGGAACGCCTTCCATCTCCTATTCATCAAGCTCTACAGGAGATGGTGTTATTTATCCATTATCTGTCAGCCCCACTGATTCCGTATTAAAAATCACTTCAGGCACCATTGCAGGAAGAGGTATATTGATGGGGCCATTGAGTAGCTTTACATCAGGGGTTTTGAATGCCACATTAAGAAATAATTATGGGTTGGTTACCTGGTCTTTTAATATGCGTCAAGATAGAGGATCTGCTTCCATCAATTCACTTACCGGTTTTGATTCGTCATCAACTTTAAAATATGGCATTGCAACTATCCTTGTATGCAACAAGAGTAATCCCTTAGATTCTGCTGCAAAGGGCTATGCTGTGGTGATGGGTGAAACAGGAAATGATACTACATATGATTTAATAAGTTTTTCAGGAGGGCTAATCAAAAATAGTAATTGTACCAGACTGATAAAGGGAATGGTATTGAGTTATTTTAAAGATATTGTGAGTATAAAAGTTACTTATAACCCAGCTGGCAACAATTGGAATATGTATCAAGTGGAAGGTATAAATTCTACTGCTGATCCATATCCTGACCCTTCATTGATTTCCAGTGCTACACTTGGAATGGTTGTAAATACGAGTTTTGTAGATTCAGCCATGACCAAATTTGGTTTTCTATGGAACTATGGAACATTGCCAAATCAAAATGCTTATTTTGACAATTTTAAAGTGACGGTAAATAAACCTGAAATAGTTATTACGTCTCCTTCTTCGGCAATTCTTAATGATTTTATCTATGCTGGTACAGGTCCTTCTGCATTACAGTTTTTTACACTTTCAGGTTCTAATCTTTTAGGGAATGTTGTAGTTACTCCACCAACAAATTTTTTAATTTGTGCAACTTTTAATGGAACCTATGTTTCTACACCAATTACGATTACACAAAGTGGTGGTAGTATTAACACTGCAACTATCTATGTAAAACTAAAAGCTTCACTGGCATTAGGTAACTATAGCGAAACAATATCCCTTACTTCAAATAATGCTGCATCAAAAATTATTACATGTAATGGGTTTGTTATTACTGGTTCAGGTTCACCTGCCATCAATTTTGATCCGGTTACGCCAGTTTCTATCATCTTTCCTGCAACAGAATTTCTAACCAATTCAGATTTTCAGTCGTTTCGTGTATCTGGTACTAATTTAGGTGCAGGTACTGTAGTTACCTTCAACACAACAAATAATTTCTTTGTTGCTACATATAAACAAGATATTTTTGGTGTGTATCTAGCTATAGGTACTTCTGCAACTTTAACAGCTGATGCCAATGGAATAATTTCAGGACAAAATGTTTATGTGAGGTATTATCCAAATGAACAGTATTCTGCAAATCCAGTTTCAGCAATTGATTCTTTGGGATATCAGAGTGGAACGCTAACATATACCTATGGAGCAAACGGCCCTTTTACCGCGGCTAACTTGAAAGGAAAGATTGCAACTTATTATTTTAGAATTACAGGGAGTACAACTTCAAAACTAACATTACCTGGGAATTGGTCTGCTTCAAAAGATGACATCATAAACAATATTGTAAGTAATGCTTTTACAAATGGTACTACAACATCTCCAATCAATCCATTTGGCATCCCTGGTGTAAAGTTTAAAATTATTACAAATGGGTATTCTGCTAATAATACTAATATAAGCAATACAACGAATGTTTCTTCACCCGCCGATAAAACAATTTTCAAAATATCTGGAGCAGGTTCTAAATTAGTAATAGGAGATCAGAGTTTTCCCGGCATAGGCTTTACCTTTCCCTCAGGTCCTGCTCGTTTTATTAATGCAACTATAGATATCGATTCAGCTTCAAGCGGCAGCAATAAAATTTATTATCAGGATATTGCTACACCAGCATTTACATTTGGAACTTTAAATGCTACATCGGAGTTTCATTATCAGGCAAGAAATAGCACCAGTACAACCGCAACTTTCGGAAAATTATTTATTGATGTAGATACATTAACCATTAACTCATCTCCTTCGGTACAAACATCTTTGACCGTTTCATCTGGAGCAGCCTTGTCGACAACACTATCAGGTGCGTTCTGTAAAATAAATATGTTAAGTGGTTCTTCCGATACTATAAATGGGATTATCAATATTCAAAATACTGCTGGTTTATCTTGTGGAAAATGTTCCCCTAATAGCACTGGTACTGTTTTTAACTTTGCAGATCCTACTCCTAATATCACTTTTGGTGCCAATTCTATTGTTCGGTATGCAAAAGCAACCAATCAAACTATTCAACCTTTCCCATATCAAAATATAGAAGTAACAGGAGCTGGAACTAAAACAATAGACGTGACAGGCGGTAGCAGTGCCATAGCATCTGTTGCCAATAAATTAACTGTTGGTACAGGCACAACGCTATCCATTCCCTCAGACAATTTAACCCTTAAATCAGATTCGTTAAAAACGGCAATGTTGATGCCCTGTACGGGAACGATTACAGGAAAGGTAACTGTAGAAAGATTTTTGCGCACGAAAAAAGCATGGCGATTACTTTCTTCTCCTACTAAACATGACGCACAAACGATAAGACAAGCATGGATGGAAGGAGGGTCAGCAAATAATAATCCTAATCCCGGCTATGGTATTCAGATTACGTCTAATCGCTCTTCTTGGCAAACCGATGGCTTCGATGCAGTAAGTAGTGGCCCTTCTATTAAGTATTTGGATTCATCCACAAATAATTGGGTTGGTCAATCTTCTACTAATTTGAATTTTGAAAACGGTAAAGCATACATGACTTTTGTAAGAGGTAACAGAACTGTCACTGCATTCGGTCAAACGCCAACTTCAACTATTATAAAAGAAAAAGGAACATTGAATATTGGAAATATCACCTTCTCTTCATTGGGACCTGCGGTAGGAAATAAATTTGTAGCGCTTGGTAATCCTTATGCTGCAGCCGTTAATATTGGTGACGTTATAAAAAACAATAGCACTAACCTTGATCAATATTATTATTTGTGGGATCCAATGCTAAGTGGAACGAATGGAGTCGGAGGTTATCAAACAGTCACGATTCAAAACAGTGGGTCCCTCTCTCTAAATCCAGGATCAGGGAGTTATAGCTCAGGTGTTGCTAATCTTGAATCAGGACAAGGGTTTATTGTGCATACAAAAATTGGCGCTTCAGGTTCTATAAATTTTAGCGAAACCAACAAATTAGATTCCAGCAGATTGGCATCCAGGGTGATTAAACCTTATCCTACTATCAGAAATAATTTATACAAAATTCAAAATGGGGAAACCGCATTGATGGATGGCGTGTTGAATGTTTATGACAGTAGTAGTTCCAACCAAATAGACGAAAGGGATGCCCTCAAATTGTACAATCCAAGTGAAAATGTTGCGATAAAAACAAATGGAAAATTTATTGCCATTGAAAATCGTGAATCCTTATTAAATACGGATACTATTTTTTATAATTTATCAAATCTTCAAATAGCTAATTATCGTTTTCAATTTACACCCGAGTACATTAGTGATTTAGGTTTGGAAGCATATTTAGAAGATACTTACCTTAATGCACAAACGCCGGTTAGTTTGGTTGATTTAACGCCGATAGATTTTACTGTTACCAATGATCCAGGCTCTTTTACAACCGACAGATTCAGATTGATTTTTAAATTGTCCAGAACGGTGCCAGTAACGTTTATCAATATACGAGCAGAAAGACAGCAAAAAAATATTTTGGTTTCCTGGAATGTGGCTAATGAAATCAATATCCATCATTATGAAATAGAGAGGGCAGCAGATGGGAATCATTTTGTGCTATTAGGATCAACAAATGCTGTAAATACCCCCTTGTATAATTGGGTGGATGAACATCCGTTTGCAGGAAATAATTATTATCGCCTCAAAAGTGTTGGCAACAATGGAGAACATCAATACAGCAAAATTGTGAAAGTAAATAGCACCGTTGTAACTCCAGGTTTACATATTTCTCCTAATCCTATTGCAGCGGATCGAATTATACGTTTTTCCGCAACAGGTCTTTCAACGGGGACTTATTCCATGGAGATTTATAATGATTTGGGACAAAAAGTAGCTTCATCAAAAAATAATTTTGATGGAACCAATAATACGGTTGAATGGAAACTGGAATCACCACCGCCTTCAGGAAATTACACCTTACAATTATCCAACTCCGAGATGAGGATTAATGCTAGTTTATTGCTTCTTTAATAAATTGGGGGAAGGGGTTAAACTTTTCATTCCAACTTTTATGCTGTATGATTTTATCTATTGAATGATGTAAAAAAGATTCTAAGGGCATATATTTTAATTTGTTAATATGATTTTAATCAGGAACAATTATTTTACAACTAATTTGGTTTCAATTAACTTGATGATTCGATTTATGAATTTCTAATTAAAATTGTTTAAAAGCATACTTAATTGTTTTTTAAGTTCAACAAAAAGTTTCAGCTTTCTAATAATTTGTACCTTAATTAAATAACCAAAAAATGAAAAAAAACTACATTTTATTGCTACTTGTGGCATTTTCACTAACATCGTATTTTATTATTAGTTGCAGGCATGAACCACCTGCGGTATTAGTTAATTATGTTTTTACTTATGGCACATGGTCAGCTTGTACAAATGGAGCTGAAACAAGAACTTATACTTCAACTCCAAATGGTGGCACACCACCAGCAGATAGTGTTTCAAGAACTTGTACAGCACCTCCAACTACCTGTTCATTTACATATAGTGTATGGAGTAATTGTGTATCAAATCTTCAAATAAGAACGGTTACATCTACAAGTCCTGTTGGTTGCACAGGCATACCACCAACAGATAGTCTTTCAAGAGCATGTTCTACCAGTTGCCCTACAATAAATGTATCTGGTACACCTGCCAGTCCAAAAACAAATTGTTCTAATGATGGCACCATAGTTGCATCTGCATCCGGAGGTGCCGCTCCTTACACTTACAGTAAAAATGGAACGACCTTCCAATCATCTGCTACATTTACTGCTTTAGTAATAGGAACATATACAATAACTGTGAAAGATGCTAATTTATGCCAAGGTACTTCTACTATTAGCGTACCAGCTCCTACTACGGTTCATTTTGCAACTGATATAAAACCTACAATTAACAGCTATTGTGGACGTGCTAATGTTGGTTGTCATAGTCATTCTAATAGTTGGACTACATATTCTGATATTGTTGGAACTAGTACTGGAACTGGTACCGCTTGGTCAAGCAATCTTTTAACATTCCTAAAAAGAATTCAAGGAACTTCGAACGCATCACCTGCTACTAGTTGTCCAATAAGAACAACTTCAGGCAATCATGATATGCCACCTTCAACAACTACTACTTGGAATACATTTATTCAAGGAGTTTTCACCAACTGGGTTAATCAAGGGAACCCAAATAACTAAAAAAATATCATTGCTTTTATACAAATGCTTCAATACTTTTGTAGCCATTGTATTTTTTAGAATTTATAAAGAAAAAAAACGAAATTTATTTTTAATAAGTGAATCAAAAAAAATGACCAGAAAAAAGATTATTCTATCAGTTTTATTTTTAGCAATTTTTTCTGTAGCTATAACTAGTTGTTATAAGGATAGAGAAGAGTTACTGTATCCTAAATTTGATTGCAGTGTAAAGCAATCAACATATAGTGGCGATATACAATCAATATTTAGTTCAAAATGTCTTACTTGTCATAATAGTTTGGGAACTGCTCAAAGTTATCCTATTTCAACTTACAGCGAAATTATTAGCATTGATACTGCAAGGATAAGAGCTGATTGTTTCGGAGGAGGAAACCAAATGCCAAAAGCTGGATCACCTCAGTTAACAGAAGAAGAAAAAAGCAAATTAAAATGCTGGCTTGATAACGGAGCTCAAAACAATTAATCAATCTTATGAAAACGTGGAAAAAAATAGTACTGACTCTCTTTGTAATTATTTTAATTGCCGGTGGGTACGTTTTCTACAAAGTAACCAAAAAGTCTCCTACTGCAGCAGATAGCAAGCCGGTTAAAGAAATGAAAGCAACCAGTCTTTTTATGGAATTGGATAACAATTTCAAAAAGGTTGATTCATTTTACATCAATAAAAACATAGGTATATCTGGCGCCATAAAAGAAATAGATGTTGATAGTAAACATGTATTTATTGATGCGGGGGTATCACGCTCTATTAATTGTAGTTTTGATAGCACTGAATTTTCAAAACTACAAGCCTCTCTAAAAGTGGGCGACGCCATTAATATAAAAGGGATTTATTCAGGTTGTGATGGGTGTGATCATTCAGCAGCTGACGATGGACTGGATATGCTTTCGGCGGACAAAATAGTTCAGTTAAAAACTTGCACTTTAAATAATTAATAAAATCTAAAAATCATACCACTATGAAAAAAATTCTTTTCCTTTCATTGGCTCTTTTATCTATAAATGGTATTCATGCACAAAACAAAATTTACACCACAAAAACAGGACAGGCCTGGTTTGATGCTGGTACTGGCATGGAAGACATCACAGGAACCAACAAGTCGGTATTAAGTGCATTCAATCCTGCAACTG
>CALQJH020000044.1 GCA_943330835.2 Candidatus Kuenenia stuttgartensis | reverse complement strand
TAGGACTTGGGATGAAAGATTTGTTGAAAGCATTTCATGATTATGTAAGAAAGAAATATAATGCAGAGGCCGGATTTATTACTATGAATATGCCTCAGTTATTAACTGTATTAGAAAGTATAGGGATAGAAAACCCAATCATATGTTCATCCATCAACAAGGCTGGTTTTAGAATGTCTGGCGGAATGGAATTGTATGAAAAAACATTAAGAGAGAAGAAATTAAGGGCAATAGCCATGCAGGTTTTGGGCGGAGGAGCGATACCTGCAAAAGAAGCAATAGAATATGTTTGTAATTTACCAAATGTAGAATCAATATTATTTGGAGCCTCAACCAGGCAGAATATTTCACAAACTATTTCATTGATAAAAGAAGCAGATAGTAAAAAAAAATAAATTGGATATAATGCTTTCATTTAAAAAAAAAATATCCCGATCGGTAAAGATGTCTTTATATGCTGTTATTTGCTTGCCGCATTTACTGATATTTTTATTTCATAAAAAAAATGAAATAATTAAATCAGATGTAAGAAGATGGCTCGAAGTTTATGCAAATAATTACAGCACCTATAAAGGGTTTATTTTTTTACTTTCTTTTTATCCTGAATTCAGAAATTTATTTTATTACAGAATAGGGTTTCTAAGTAATTTCTTGAATATTTTTTGTAGAAAAATGTCTACACTATTTATTACAACATTTGAGATTGGGGAAGGTCTTTTTATACAACATGGGTTTGCAACCGTAATTGCAGCTAAATCAATTGGAAAGAATTGCTGGATAAATCAACAAGTTACAATTGGTTTTTCAAACAAGGATGATTGTCCTGTAATTGGAGATAATGTTACAGTAAATGCAGGCGCAAAAGTAATTGGAGGCGTCTTTATTGGTTCAAATTCAGTGGTTGGTGCTAATGCTGTTGTTGTTAAAAATGTTCCGGAAAATTGTGTGGTTGTTGGCGTTCCAGCTTATATTATAAAAAGAAATGGAATTAAAGTAAAAGAAAATCTATAAAGTTTTTTTTTAAGTATTTATCACGAGATTAATATATTATGATTATTACCATCGTTGCAGGGGCCAGGCCAAATTTCATGAAGATTGCCCCAATAATTAAGGCTATCAAACAATCTGTTGCAGCGGGTAATGCTATCAGTTACCGATTGGTGCATACAGGACAGCATTATGACAATGCAATGAGCGGAGGTTTTTTCGAACAGCTTGGCATTCCCAATCCAGATGCAAATCTTGAATGCGGTGGTGGATCGCAAGCAGAACAGACTGCAGCCATTATGATTAAGTTTGAAAAGGAATTAATTGAATTTAAACCTGATGTGGTTTTAGTTGTAGGTGATGTAACTTCAACAATGGCTTGTACAATCACCGCTAAAAAATTATGTATTGATGTTGTACATGTAGAAGCAGGAATAAGATCGGGAGACATGACAATGCCTGAAGAAATTAATAGAATGGTAACAGATTCTATTTGTGATCATTTTTTTACTACAAGTGAAATTGCAAACCAAAATTTATTATTGCAACAAATACCAAAAGAAAGAATTCATTATGTTGGTAATACAATGATAGATACCTTGGTTCAAAATTTAGAAAGAATTCGTAAGCCTGTTTTTTTTGATGAGCATAATATTTCAGATGAAAATTATTTTTTACTAACCTTGCACAGGCCATCTAATGTTGATAATTCCGAGATATTAAAATCTGTTTTAGATGCCGTAATGAATGCAACAGCTGGCTTGCCTGTTGTATTTCCTGTTCATCCAAGAACAAAGCAAATATTAAGTAATTTAAAATTCTCCTACGATAATCTGATAATGATAGAACCCCAGGGATATCTTGAATTTATTTATCTGGTTAAGAACACAAAAGGTATAATTACAGATTCTGGTGGTATTACAGAAGAAGCTACTGTTTTGCATATACCCTGTCTTACATTAAGAAACTCAACAGAAAGACCCGAAACAATTACTATTGGAACAAATGAATTAATTGGTGATGATATGGGAAAATTAAAAAGATGTTTAGCTGAAATTATAAATGGGGATTGGAAAAAAGGTTCTATTCCTGAATTATGGGATGGTAAATGTTCATCCAGAATAGTGGAAATTTTAAATAAATTGTATAATCATTAATAAAATCAAGTCTCTTAAAAAATGAACAAACAATTTAAATTGTATTTACAGCTAAATTTGATTTTTTTGGATTTAGTGATGTTGAATTTGTGTTTTTTTGTAATCAGGATAATTTTGCATAATAGAATTGGGAACGGTTCTACTAATGCTTATTTTTCATTTTGGATATTTACAAACAGTTTTTGGCTTTTATTGTCTTTTATAAGTGGAAATTATATAGAAAAAATTATTCTTCAATTTGAGCATTTTACAAAGAGAACAGTTCAGGTGTATATATTATGGGTAATCATGTTATTGGTTTACCTATTTTTTTCAAGAGAACTTATCGTTTCCCGTTTTTTCATTTTGAGTTTTATATTGGCATTTGCAATTGGGCTATTTTTAAATAAGTTTCTTTATGTAGGGATAAGGAATTATTTCAAAACAAAAGACAAACTTATTAATAAGGTTATAATATTGGGCTATAATGAAACTGCTGTTAAACTCGCTTCATATTTTGAACAAGAGTCTATTAATACAAGTTTAATAGGATATGTAGAAGACGAGGATAAAATAAAAGAACTTACCAACTACCCCATATTATCAAATATTAAAAATGTTATTCAAGTAGCTAAAGATTTTGATATTCAGGAAATATATTCTACTATAACACCTGAACAAAATGAATATATTTATCAGCTCATGAACGATGCAGAAAATGAATGCATTAGATTTAAGGTCGTTCCTAATTTAGCCTATTTTTTCAGTAAACCTGTGATTGTTGATTTCATTCGTGATATGCCAGTATTATCACTTAGAAATGAACCGTTAGGAGATGTAGGAAATCGTTTAAAGAAAAGAGTTCTGGATATTATTGTCAGTGTTTTTGTTGTAATATTTATTTTGTCCTGGCTTATTCCATTAATTGGATTGCTTATCTTTTTAGAATCACCAGGCCCAATATTATTTATTCAGAAAAGGACAGGGAAAAACAATCGTTCTTTCAACTGTTTAAAATTCAGAAGTATGAAGCCTAATAAAGGAGCTGAATTCAAGCAGGCAGTTAAAAATGATAATAGGGTTACACGGATAGGAAAATTTATAAGAAAAACGAGCATTGATGAATTTCCGCAGTTTATAAATGTATTAAAAGGAGAAATGAGTTTAGTAGGTCCCCGCCCCCATCCATTAAAAATGACATCTGATTTATCTCAGGAAGTTGACCAATATATGGTAAGGCATTTTTCTAAACCAGGAATAACAGGATGGGCGCAGATTAATGGTTTCAGAGGTGAAATTACTGAGCCAAAACAAATAAAATTGCGAGTGCAGAATGATATATGGTACATGGAGAACTGGACGATATGGCTGGACATTAAAATATTATTTTTAACTGTTTATACCATACTTAAAGGAGATGAAAAAGCTTATTAATATTTAATGAGTTAATCTGAAATTAATTTTTTTATAAATTAATATTTAATGAATTTATTTAATTCGAAATACATTTTAAGCAACAAACGTCATGGCTGGATTGATTATGATCGTGGCATAAGTATTATACTGGTTACTTACAGGCATTGTTTTGAAGGGATGGAAAAAGCTGGTCTTGATTTAAAATCTCATCCATGGCTGGAGTATATAAATGTTTTTTTCTTCGGATTCAGAATGCCATTATTTTTTATTGCATCAGGAATGTTTATATCTGGCAGCATGCAAAAAAGTGGGTTGAATTCTTATGCCAAGAATAGAATGCAACGTATTTTATATCCGATGCTTGTATGGGGCGTAATTCAAATTTCATTACAATTGTTCTTTTCGGATTATACAAATTCTAAGTCTGATATAAGTACACGTAGCTATCTCGACCTCATAATATATCCAAGGGCAACAGGCCAGTTCTGGTACCTTAATGCATTGTTTTTTGTTGGAATAATTTATTCTGTATTAAAAGAATACTTGAAATTGAATTTTAAACACCAGTTGGTTTTAGGTGCGATTTTTTATTTGGGCTGTGCATATATAAATGCAAATGATATTTCTGTTGGATTTATAAATGACATCTTAAAATACTATTTGTTTTTTGCCATCGGTGATGCTGTTTCGAATTTTATGCTCGATGAAAAAACCGCTTCCGTTTTCACTTCATGGAAATTAATTTTACCATTGTTTATTTCCTTCATTACTATTCAATATTTTTTCACGAAAATAAATTTGAATTCAGGTAATAATTACTTCGTAGAGAATCAGATGCCATTTTTCTTTTTACTTGTTGCATTAGTTGGTTGTGCAATTTCAATAGCTTTCTCGTTTACTTTGAAAAAATATGACAAACTAAGTTTCCTTAGGGTTGTAGGTTACAATTCCGTACATATTTATTGTCTGCAAATTATAGTTATGGCTTTGGCCAGACAGGTTTATATGAAAGTAATTGGAATATCAAATGTCCCTTTGCTGGCATTATTGATTTTATCAACCGGGTTAATTGCTCCAATGATAATCTACAATATAGGACTAAGAATGAATGCCTGGTGGATGTTTTCACTGAACAAACCAGAGGCTGAAATCAAGTTCATTAAAAACAAGTGACGGTTTTATTAATTGACTTCTAATTTGTTTTTACTATTTTTTTAGTTGTAATTACTCCATTAATACATAAGCGCAGATAGTATATTCCTGGAAGCAATTCTTTCCCAAATAATATATCATTACTGTAATCAAACTTCTCCATTACTTTCTCCCCATTTGAATTGTAAACACTTATGTAAAATTTATTGAAATTCTTTTTTGACAATCTTATTGTAAATTGATTATTCGTTGGATTTGGGTAAACAGAATATGTTTCTTGATGCTCTACTATTATCTTGTTTGAATCTGTCGTGCTTAGGTAATTAGCACCTTTGGCACAGAGTATGCCTGGAAGAATTGTATCATTAACTGATGATGAAGCATTCAAAGAATCTTTTACTTTTACTACATATATTCCTGCTGCAAGATTAGAATAAATCGCACTCGAAACATAACCTGCGTATGTGCCGGTTGATACATTTAAAATTCCATATCTAAATCTGTATGGAGGAGTTCCGCCATCAGCGGTAACTGTAATTGACCCAGTATTTTGACCCTGGCATATTACATTTATAGATTCAGTTATAATGATTTGTAATGGTTGTTTTATCGTAATATTTTTAGATAGTATGCATCCATTATTATCCCTTATGTTAACAACATGATTGCCTCCCCGAACATTCGTAAAGGTTGATAAGGTTTGAAACAGTCCATTATTTATTGAATAGGTATATGGTGAAATCCCGCCAGTAATATTTGTTATATTTATACTTGTTGTACCTCCGTATGTTGAAATATTTGAAGTAAGCGGAGTAACTGTAGCCGCAATCACAGCAGGCTGTGTAACGGTAACGGTTGTGATTTCAGTGATGTTATTTGAATCAGCTATTGAGTAATTATAAGTCCCTGCTGTTACAACATAAGTTCCTGTTCCTGTGTAAGGCGGCGTCCCTCCCATTGCTGAAATTGTAATTGTAGCCGTTCCATTATTGCATAAAATACTTGTTGGGTTAGCAATTAATATTAATCGACTTGGTTGGGTGATAGTTATCGTTCTTGATACCACACAGCTGTTAGCATCTTTAATATAAACAGTATCAACTCCTGCAGGAACAGAACTGAATACATTTGATGTTTGATAAACGCCTCTATTTAATTTGTAACTATAAGCGCCTGTTCCACCAGTTGCAGTTGTTGTTATTGTAGTTGTTCCACCATAAATAATTATTCTGCCTGATGTAACAGTTGGCGTAATTGCAGTTGGTTGTGTAATAGTTATTGTTGTAGTTTTTACAGAACCCACGGCATCGGTAACGGTGTAAGTGTAGCTTCCAGCGATTACAGTAAAAGTTCCGGTTCCTGTGTAAGGCGCGGTTCCGCCAGTAGCCGTTACAGTAACTGTTGATGAAGATCCGTTACATAAAATTGAATCTGCTGTAATTGCTAAAGTTAAATTGCCTAATAAATTATTTGAGTATTCATAAATACCAGCATCAGGATTGCCTGAAATCAATGTTCCTGCATAATCTTTAGAAATTCCAACATTTCTTCCAAAGTTTATGGCTATGCTTCCACTTAGCACATTATAATTCCATAACTCAGGATTGATGTCAGCTGTATCAGTAATTATTTTTGAAGTAGAAATTGTTTCAAGATTATTAATAGTATTGAGTACACCACCAATAGAACTTGGAAATCTATAATTATTTACAAGATGGTAAATGTTATTTGCATGGATGTATTTTGTCCTGGTAATATCATAAATCTGTTGTAACCCTGTTGTATTCCAAAATATATTATTTCTGGAGTCTATTAGTGTATCTGGATTCCCTTTAACGGTTTCACTTGAATACTGTATAACTCTATGTCCTCCATAATTAGAGTCGCTAGGATTTTTGGGGTATCCTTGACTCCAGCCTGGAAACTGTTGAAATGATTGACCATCACCATAAATATCTTTACCAAAATTGGGTCCACTAAATCTTGAGAAATTGTTTTCAATGTAGAGATTGTTCCAAAATCTAAGTCTTGCGGCTCTAGTTGAAAACTGACTTGTACCAGTATGAACATAGGCGATTTTACCACAGTTTATAATTAAATTATATGCGGTTGTATCATCATTAGGGCCAAGTAAGGTGTCATTTGCAATATTTCGACCAAATTCATATACCCCTTCACAGTCAATAAATGTATTAAATACAATTTTACTACTATCAAAATCATTAATTACTTCAATTGCACCACCAACTTTTCCTTGCCCAGTAGCAAAAGGACTTGAATAAGACCAACCACCTTTCATGTAATTATGATCGATTAAATAATGGTCACCAGAAGGCTGTATAGGATCAGATCCAATGTCACTGAATATTGATACTCCAGAAGTATCGCCAACACTTTTAAAATTAGTGAATCTGTTATTACTTATTTGGATATAGCTTCCCGAAGACATTATACCATACCCAATATTACTAAAGTTGCAGTTTTTTACTACGATATGTTTCACATCCTGATTACTTGGAAATCCACTGGGCCTTTCGCCAAGATGAAGACCACTGGTAGTATAGGCAGCAGTGACTTTATCTGTGTAAGGAAATCTGTAGTCATTAAATTGCAACCCATCAAATATCAGATATTCAACGCCTTCAAAACTTAAACAATGTCTGGAATGGTTAGCGGTTACTGATGTGCCAGGATTTGGGAATAAAAAATTTGGCAAAGCCAGATTAATATCTCCATAGTTGGTAAAAACAATTGGCTTGGTTATCGTTCCGCTAGGTGCATTGAAATATGTTGTGCCATCATTCCACCATTTCATTGATCCAAACTGATCTCTTCCACTTACAAAAACATCTCCTCGTTTAAAACAAATTGTATCTCCAGCGGTAAATGCATTCAAGTTTCTATAGGCATTTTCCAATTGTATTAACGTCATCCATGGGGTTGACGGGTTCTGAGCTTGAAGTACTGTATATGAATCGTTTCCGGCGGTGCTGAAATAAAATTTACGTGCAAATGCTGCATTTTGAAGAAAAATCAAAAGGGAAACAAAACAAAATAAATCAAAATACTTTTTCATATAAAATTAAGGACTTAATAAATTCCTATTTCCTTTAAATAGAAATAAAAAAATATACAATTGAATAAATCAATTGAAATAGCATGAATAAGATTTCGAGTGGGGGTAAATTAGAATTTAAAGGGTATTACGGATTTATAACATGTGCAAGAATCATGCCTAATGTTAAAATTATTGTAAATAAAGATATTGTTTTTTAATAAAACTTCATAATATAAATAGCGTCTTTTTAATATTAAAATTAATGTAAATCGTAAACAGTTGATAATCTATCTAATTAAAAAAACCAGACAATCTGGTTTTTTTAATCTTTATAATATATTTCAGTTTACAACTTTATTACCTTTTGCGTAATCATTTGGTCTCCTTGCAATACCCTTACAAAATATACTCCAGGTTTGAAGTTTTCACCAAATCGATAACCTCTGTTATAAATACCTTTATCGGTGAACATTATTCTTCCATTCAAATCTATAACATTTACATTAATATCCTCATCTGAATCACTGTCAATAGTCAAGTTAAAATACTGAGCCGAAGGATTAGGGAATGCATTAATAATTAGAGAATTTAATCTGCCAGTATTTGGACATCTGCGTTTGCCATCAGCAATTACTACAATGATATCAGCAATATTGTTGTTTGCATCTTTTGCATGTACTCTGTAGATTCCTGCCCTTAAATTATAAAATCTGTAATTGATACCATAAGTCCCGGTTCCAATTGAATAAGTATATGGAGCTCTTCCTCCTGCTGCAACTACTTCAATTGATCCATCACGAGCACCCTTACAAGTAGCATTTGTTTTTGAAACCAATGAAACAGTAAATCCAGTTGTTTCTAATTGGTTCACTGTAAATGTGGCCACTTTCACGCAACCATTCGCATCTACGACAGTAATATAGTGATTACCCGCTCCAACAGCTCTGAAAGATGAAGTAGTTTGAGAAACACCACCATCAAGACTATATCTGAAACTTCCTGTGCCACCTGTTGCGTTTACACTCACTGGTGTTGTGCCTCCTAAAGCAGATATATCACTGGCAACAGAAACATTTACGAAAATTTCTGTTGGACTTGAAATTGTTATGGTGGTTGTTTGTACAGTTCCGTTAGCATCTCTCACGGTAAATGTTCTTGTCCCTCCTCCAATGGAATAAGCTCCTGTTCCTGTATATGGAGGTGTGCCACCTGTTGCACTAACGGTTACTAACGCTGTTCCGCCAAAACATGAAATCGTTCCACCAACAGCTGTTACAACCATTGGATTATTGGAAGGCTGTGTAATTGAAGTGTTGTAATTTGCCACACATCCATTGGCATCTTTCACAACAATAGTATGCGTTCCTGCAATTACATTATTGAAAATATTTGTTGTTTGATAAGTGCCATTATCTAAAGTATATGTATATGGACTTGTTCCTCCACTACTATTAACCGTTATTGAAGTAGTACCACCATAAGTAGATATTATACCTGCAGTTGAACTTACAACTATAGATGTTGGTTGTGTAATAGTAATTGAATTTGATTGAGTAATACCATTTGCATCAGTGACAGTGTATGTGTGTAAACCAGCTGTTGCATTAAATGTACCAGTTCCTGTATAAGGAGCTGTTCCACCAGTTGCGTTTACAACAACATTAGTTGAGCCTCCATTGCAGCTGATTGTTCCAGTTGTAACATTTGCAACAAGATTTGATGATGGTTGAGTGATAGACAATGTTGTAGACTTAGTACATCCATTCAAATCACTAACACTGATATTATGGTTGCCTGCAATAACATTATTGAAAACATTTGAGGTTTGAGGTGTTCCACCATTTAATTTGTAAGTATACGGGCTCGTGCCACCAACTGCAGAAACTGTAATGCTTGTTGTTCCTCCCAATGTAGTTATTGTTCCTGAGCTGGCATTTATAATTATTGATGATGGTTCACTAACATTAATTGATGATGTTCTTGTTGTTCCTACTGCATCTGTTACGGTATAACTATGAACGCCTGCAAATACGGTGAACGATCCAGTTCCAGTGTATGGAGCTGTACCGCCAGATGCTGTTATTGTTATAATAGAAGTATTACCACTGCATAAAATAGAGGTAGCAACTGTATTTATTGACAACGCAATTGCAGCTGGTTG
>CALQJH020000043.1 GCA_943330835.2 Candidatus Kuenenia stuttgartensis | reverse complement strand
CATGTTGGGTTAGAATACCAACTTCAAAATTTCTTCAATCATAACATTCCAGCTGTATTTTTTCTTTTCTTCAATCAACCCAGGAAGGAATTTGTCAGCACCAAGATTAAAATATTCATTAATTTTTTGTGCAATTGACTCCGCATTGGGCTCTGCTACTAATCCCACAAGCTGATCAGGAACTAATGCAGGTAATCCTCCAACATTTGTGACAATCATAGGGACTTCAAAATGATAGGCAAGGGGAGTAACACCACTTTGAGTAGCATTTCTATAGGGTTGTATCACCACATCAGCAGCACATAAATAATTTTTTACTTCGCTGTCTGGAATAAAATCAGTTCTTAAAATCAACGCCTCTTCAATGTTTAATTTTTTGATTAAATCATCATAGGGTTTTCTGTCTTCATAAAATTCCCCAGCAATTAAAAACCGAATAGCATGATTTTTGTTGGTTGATTTTTCTAAGATACTTATAGCCTCTAACAATAAATCCAACCCTTTATATTGTCTGATGAATCCGAAGAAAAGCACGATGGAAGATTCAGTTGAAATATTTATATTTTTTCTTGCAGCAGCCTTATCAACCTTATCTCCGAAATTATCATACAAAGGATGCGCTACATATTTCGAAGGTACACTTGTTGAATATTGTTTCAAATCCTGAAGAACTTTTTGACTCATGGTAATAAATCCATCGACAGGCTTTACGAAATATTTTGTAAATAGATCATCGCCGATTCTTTTCTCATGAGGAATAATATTATCAGCAATACAGACCACTTTAGTATGTTTATTCTTTTTTACATTCCTAAGTATCGTACCAAGACAAGGACCCATAAAAGGAAGCCAATAGCGTACAATAATTAAATCGTTTTTTTTCTTTCTCAATTCCTTGCCCACTTTAATCCAATTAAATGGATTAATAGAATTAATAGCAAGGTGAATAGTGATGTCTTTTGGAGGAGGCTCTGAAGAAAATTGTGTTGTCCCTGGAAATAAAAATCCAGGGTATTGCAAGGAAAAAGTATAAATCTCAACTTGATGACCTTGTTGTTGAAATGCCCTGGCCAATCGCTCATTATAAGATGCAAGCCCACCACGCAATGGATGAGCAGGGCCTATAATGACTATATTTTTAGAAGAAGATGCCAAAGAATAATGTTGCTTAGTTTAGAATAGTAATTAAAGTCCGTTTTTTTTCTCAATCAAATAATTATTTCTTTCAGCTGAATTCCTTGAAATTAATTCGCCGATAAATCCAGCAAGAAATAACTGTGTCCCTATAATCATTGCAAGAATGGCAAAAAAGAATAATGGGCGTTGTGTCATTCCCGTTACATCAAAAAAGAATTTAGAAACAGTGAGGTAAGAAAAGATTAACAACCCAAATGAAAAAGATAAAGTACCCCATAATCCAAAAAAATGCATGGGTCTTTTTCCGAATTTTCCAACGAAAAAGATGGTCAACAAATCAAGAAAGCCGTTTACAAATCTTTCCCATCCGAATTTTGTCACCCCATATTTTCTGGCTCTGTGTTCAACCACTTTTTCGCCGATTTTTTTAAATCCTGCCCATTTAGCTAATACTGGTACATAACGATGCATTTCCCCATAAACTTCAATACATTTTACTACTTTTAGTTTGTAGGCTTTTAAGCCGCAATTGAAATCATTCAGTTGAATTTTACTCATCTTTCTTGCAGCAGCATTGAACAATTTACTTGGAATATTTTTTGTAAATGTATTATCATATCTCTTTTTCTTCCATCCGCTAACGATATCAAAATTTCCTTCAAGAATCATTTTTCGCAATTCAGGAATTTCATCTGGACTATCCTGCATATCTGCATCCATTGTGATGATTACTTCGCCTTGGGCTGCTTTGAATCCTTCATTTAAAGCAGCACTCTTTCCATAATTTCTTTGGAATTTTATGGCTTTAATGTTGGCATTTGCAACACAAAGCTTTTCAATAACATTCCAGGATTCATCAGTACTTCCATCATCAATTAAGATGACTTCATAATTTAATTGATTCGCATTTACCACTCGCTCTATCCAGGAAAGCAATTCTGGTAGAGATTCTTCTTCATTAAACAATGGTATTACAATTGATACATCCATCATAAATTTATTTATATCGATACAAAAGAATTACTTAGTTATATAAGTCAATTATTTTTTTTGAGTTATAAATCCACCCGAAACTATTGAAATAATAGCCCCAAGAAAAATATATTTTATAGTATTGATAGCCAGCATCATCGGCATAAAAATACTTCTTAGTTTTTCTGCATTTTCTTTAATTTCCATGACTGTTTTATCTCCTTGTTTTGTAATAATGTCGTTATTATCCGCAATCCCTTTTTCAAGTATTTGTGGATTTATTTTATAAAAAACAAAAGTATACAAAGCCATAAATAATGTAATCACGATAAAAGCTTTAAAGCCTTCTGAAAACAAACTTTTAATACTGGGATTTTCAATTTGATATTTCCCTGAAACGATTACCCAAATCATGCCTGAAATATATAATCCCATCACCACATATTGACTGCTGCCATTTTCTGGTATATGGAAAAAATAAAAGGAGATAAGAGAATAAAAAACAAGCACCAAGGAAATAAGAATCCCCTTTTTTGTTGAACTAATAGATTTTAAATGCATATTTTAGTTTTTACAATATAATCTTGCTTTTAAATGATGCTCAGTTTGTTAAGTGAAATACTCATATGAACATTTCATTTCAATTGTAAAGCAAAAGTATTGTATTAATACAAATTATAAATACTATTTAGCTATTATGAAATAAGCAATCATTAATTTATAAGCCAAAACGGAGGATATCCCATTAAATTGCATCTTAACCACAAATAATATTTTTGTCTGAACTACCCGAATATATCCAACTTCTAAAAAATGGAGATCAATTTGCCTTTAATGAATTGGTAGAAAAATACCAGCATAAAGTCTATAATACTGTTTTAAGTATCACCCAGCAAAATGAAGATGTGGAAGATATTTGTCAGGATATATTTATGCAAATTTTTAGAAGTATTAAAGATTTTAGAGGGGACTCCAAACTTTCAACCTGGATTTATCGGGTTTCATTATCCAAAGCCTTTGAATTTGAAAGAAAGAAAAAAGCGCAGAAAAGAATTAATTATTTTAAAAATGTTATAGGATTTGATATAAATGAAATTCAGGTGCCTGATTTCAACCATCCCGGTATCACTTTGCAGAATAAAGAAAAAGCATCGTTACTATTCAAAGCCTTGAAGAAATTACCTGATAACCAGAGAACAGCTTTCACACTTATCAAAGCGGAAGGATTGAGTTATCAGGAAGTTGGTGAGATTATGAACAAAAGCGTTAAAAGTATTGAAGGTTTAATTCAGCGTGCTAAAGAAAATTTGAGAACAATTTTAAAACCCTATTATTCTAAATAAAAATAATGATGCAAAACGAACCAACTAATTTACTAGAAGATACTATCAATAGTATAGACTCCATCAATAGGGCAGAGGCGCCCCCTTTTTTTAGCAGAAGATTGTCCGTTAAACTAAAAAATAATCAACATATCAATGAAATGCCCACCCAAAAATATCTGTACATCATGGCGACTTCATTGTTTTTATTACTCTTCATGAACACGATGATTTTAAAACAACAACCACAAAAAAATGAAAAAGCGATTGACATAACTTCCCATAAAGAAAGTTTTTCAGATCTCTATATTTTAAATGACAATTCAACATATTATTATGATGACAACAAGAAAAAATAAACTCATCCTTTTATTTATTATGCTATTACTTCTTGCTAATACCATCTTCACGTCAATATTATGGTTGAGGCCTAACCATCCCCCTAGCAGAAATGAAGAGCACTATCAAAGACCCTCCAGAGGACAGTTCCTTATTGATCAATTAGGATTAGATAGTAATCAACAAAAAATATTCATCCCTGCATTCGTGCAACATCAAATGCAAATGGACAGTTTAAGACAAATACAACTACATGCTAAAAAAGATTTTTTCTCTTTATTAAAATCAGATACTGCAAGCCCCGTTACAGTTGATTTCTATGCAAAAAAAACTGCGGCTATTTCAATGGAAATTGATACTGTAATTTTTAACCATTTTAAAAAACTTAAATCAATTTGCAATCCAACTCAACTCGAAAAATTGAATTATTTTATTGAGAATGATTTTTTAAACCAACAATCAAATCCAAGACCTCAACACAGAGAAAATGACAACGCAGATACAAACCAATTAGAAGCTGATACCCATTCAAAAGACAACCTAAAAAAGAATAATATCAGATCGATTGAGGAAAGGCCTCGTCATCATCCTCCATTTAGAGATGATGGTCCGCCACCACCTTATGGAAGGCCTCCAGGACCACCACCAGGAGAGCATCCTCCCCATAGACCTCATGATGGACCACCATCAATGAATGGAAGACCTCCAGGCCCTCCACCTCCAGAAGAGCGGTGAGGTTAATATTAAAATTCTACCTAACTATTTTACAATACTTTCTCTAAATTATCATCAATATAAATACTTAATGAAAAAAAATACTATCCTATTTTTATTGCTATTAACAATAAGTAATTCAAATAATTTATACGCACAATACAATACCCTTTGGATCCCTGATACATTATCCGGCACAGTATTTAACCTCACGCTTAAAGATACTTCAAAGCAATTACGTCCTACAGGACAACAAACCATTACAGGTGGTATAAATAATAGTGCATTCTGGGGGCCTACTTTATTTTTTAATAAAGGTGAAACAGTACACATGAACGTTACCAACAAACTGAATGATTCTTCCACACTTCATTGGCACGGAATGCATCTCCCAGCGGTTATGGATGGTGGACCACACCAAGTTATACCACCGGGTACAACCTGGCAGCCCTTTTGGAAAGTAGCCAATCAAGCAGGTACCTATTGGTATCACCCTCACTTACATGAAATGACTTTGGAACAAATAACAAAAGGTGTAGGAGGATTTATTATAGTCAGAGATTCTTTAGAATCTACATTAGCACTTCCAAGAAAATATGGCATTGATGATATTCCTCTTGTTCTTACCAGCAGAAGATATAGTGCAAGCAATCAATTTATTGTTCAAAACACTGCTTATGGCGATTACATGCTTACCAATGGGACAGCTAATGCTCAAATAAATTTACCCAAGCAATATGTTAGATTAAGGATATTAAATGTAGAAATTGAAAGAGGGTACGACCTTGGATTTAGTGATAACAGAACTTTTTACATTATTGCAAATGATGGAGGCTTATTAAATGCACCTGTTTCAGCAACACGAGTAAAAGTTCTTGTTGGAGAACGAATCGAAATATTGGTCAACTTAGGCAATGATGCACTTGGAAGTTCATTAGATTTGAAAGCATACAACTCTAATCAGGCATTTGGATTTCCGGGTGGTGAGCCCAGCAATAACGGTCAATTTGGGAGTTTACTCAATAATATAGATTTTACAGTATTACATATTAATGTAGGTGCAACTACATCAAACCCCATCACAACTGTACCTGCGACCTTGGCTAATAATATTTATCTTACTGCAGCTGATGCCACCGTAAACAGAACTGTAACTATTACAGGCGGGAACCCTGGTACAAATCTGCCTTTTGTATTTGATAATAATGCTTTTAATCTATCTACGATTAACAAGAATATAAAACTAAATGATGTTGAAAAATGGACAGTGACCAACAATAATGTATTTGGGCACACTTTTCATATTCATGATGTTCAATTTAAAATTGTTGCCAGAAATGGAATCGCTGCAAATGTTGGAGATTATGAATCAGGATGGAAAGATGTGATGTATGTTCCCAGAAATGAAAATGTAACTTTTGTTGCGAAGTTTGATGACTATGCAGACACTATACATCCATATATGTATCATTGCCATTTTTCAAATCATGAAGATGATGGTATGATGGGGCAGTTTGTTGTTAACGGATTACCCAATACCAATGGCATAAACTGTTCAAATACTTCAATGTCTTCTTTGCCCACTATTAATATGTCTTTCTCTGGTACAGCTACTATTCCATATATAAATACGACTGATAGTTCTGGAAATTTGAGCTATTCTACAGGAACTTCAATCCCTTCAACAGGAGTGCTGGGATTGACGGCAACATTACAAGCAGGAACTTTATCAAACGGAAATGGCAACTTGATATTTGTAATTTCAGGAACCCCAACATCTATCGGCACGGCTAATTTTAGGGTTATTTTTGGGGGCGACACTTGTACATTAAATTTAGTAGTTAATGCTAATGCTTTAAATACTAGAATCAAATTTGATTTCAAAATTCAGCCTAATCCAATTGATAACAATCTTTTGAAAATAGTATTATCGTCTTCTGATTACAAAACTTATTACGCAACTGTATACGATGAACTAGGAAGAACAATGTTCATGTGGCCCAACCCAATTGATTTAACCAATGGAAACGGCATAGATATTTCTCCATTATCAAATGGTATTTATATTCTTAAAGTCATGGATGTAGCCAATAAGGAAGTGGCTTCAAAGAAATTTGTAAAATTAAAATAACGAACAATTTTAAATTCATTACAAATGAAAATAGCAAAAAAAAAATTATTCCTTATTTTTTCAATAATCGCATTGGGGTTTATGAATCCAGATGAATTCCATACAAACAATGCAGATAAAATTATAAATGATTTCAAATTAAGAAACACAAAAAACTCCATAATATCTTTATCAAATTATAAAAATGCCAAAGGATTTATAGTCGTATTTACCTGTAATCACTGCCCATTCGCTAAATTGTATACAAAAAGATTAAATGCACTTAACAAAAAGTATCGCCTATTAAATGTTCCTTTATTGGCAGTAAATGCGATGGATTCTCTATTATATAAGGAAGAAACATTTGAACTCATGCGACAAAGAGCCGCATCAGAAAAATTCAACTTCGATTATTTGCAAGATGCACAACAACTTATTGGCAAAAATTTTGGAGCCAAACATACACCACAGGCATATATAATATGGAAAGAGAAAAATACCTGGATTGTAAAATACAGCGGAGCTATTGATGACAATGGAGAGCACCCGGAATTTGCGACACCCTATATTGCAAATGCTGTTGACGAATTATTAACCGGCAAAAAAGTATCCACCCCTGAAACTGAATCATACGGATGTAGAATTTTTTACAGAAAGTAAAATCAACTTTTTATATCCACCTCTTTTTGAAAATCCGATTTTAACATAAGTTTCAATGCAGAGTGACTATCATCATTCTTGTAACATATTTGTACTCTTAATTTCGAATCTGAATTTTAAAAATCTCTATCCCTGTATTTAATCCTCTTGTTTAAATATTACTACTCTGTTGAGTAGTAATAAATATCCTCTATATACAACCTATTATTTTATTCCTGTCTGACAAATCATATTAATTTTTCAAAAACATTTTTTAATTATTTATTATGAAGAAAGTTGTTACATGGATTACAAAAAAGAAACTATTATTAAAATGGCGAGAGCTGAATTTACTTTATGGGAGCAGGGCAGTATTTTTATACACTATGCTTTTTTTTCAAGGAACTATGATAGCTCAAAACGTTTCAAAAAATAAAAATCATGAGTATGCTTACAACGATAAGCCCATTCAATTACAAGACCAAAAGTACATCACTCAAAATGGAATTGTTTACAATGAAATTGGTTATAAAATAAACACAGCGAATCTTGCTGCTGTTGGTTCTGCAACTCCATGTACAGCCCACCGTTGGTTTGCCGGAGATGGATGGCGTCAAAACACAACAGATAATACTGTTGCCAATACTTGGGAATCATTAGTATTTTCTTCCCCCAATTTACAGCCCAAAGGAATTGTTCGTTGCGCCAGTTCAGCCGAAACAGAGTCAGGATTACAGGCATTTAAGGGAACATATGATGCAGCAGCAAACCCAATCGCAGCAATTCTACCTAAAACAGATTGTTATAGTATGACAACTGAAACTTTTGGAAATACATTAAGTGCTCCAACACCAGGTGAAGATATCGTCTGGCTCAACTTTGATATAAGGCCATTTGCGGGCACTTATCAATTTCAGATTGTATCTAATGAAAACATTGGATTTGTACTTTATAATGTAGACCCTTCAGATGCCCAACCAATTACAGGCACTACGACAGGAACAAAATACCCTGTACTAAATGATGGCATCTCAGGAAATTGTAACAACATTAATTTTTCAAACATCACATTATCGGGAATAATACATCCCGCTTGTGGCTTAAGTGGAAATGGATGGACAACCATTACAGTTCCGTCTTTCAAGAAGCCAACAAATTATTATCTCGCAATGTGGATGGCAGATGAAAGTAAAACTACTTTCCCAAATAGTATGAATATGGTTTACAAATCCAGATATGGATGTGGTGGTGCAACTTGTACTTTAGAATATGAAAAGACAAGTGTAAAATGTAATAACAATGGGACTTATTCAGTTTGTCTGGATTATGGTGGCAGTGAAGGCAGATGGGCAATCAAAGATGAAACAGGATTTGCAACAAGCATTTCTTACACTACTTATAAAAAAGATGGAACAACAATTGTAAGTTCAGGAAGTACGCCAACTAATCCTTTATTGATGACGTTAGGTACTATTCCAGATGGGGCAGTATTTGGTACAATTTGTGCCACATACCCAATTGGCAAAAACTATGACTTATCGTTAACTCCAGATGCTACATTTAAACCCAGCAATGATTATATACAATGTGCTGATGGTGACAGGCAAAGTGGCACGTCTCCAACTACACCTACAATGGTTGCAGATGCATTACCTCATTGCACAACACCTATAATTGGCATAAGCTGTATAGATTTAACCAGTGCTAGTCATAGTGCTAATTTAATTATCAATTCAATTTCTCCAGGTGTAGTGAGTGATTATACCTATGTGTGGACCAAGCCCTTAAATGCGGCTGGTGTTTTAACAAATGGAAACACATCAAGTGCTACATATACAGCTGCCGTTGCAGATGCGAGTCAGTCATTGGATTTTATCGTAACTGCAACTCCAAAAGATTCTTCAAAATGTGCTACCACTTCTTCGGTTACTCTTTTGATAGGCTCAAAAGGAACTTGTACTGTTTTGGGGCCAACTACAATTTGTGCAGGTTCATTAAATACTTACACAGGAACTCCAGATCCAGTGCCAGCAAATGCAACGTATCAATGGGTACTTTCAGGATATGGCGATATTGGAACAACCAATGCGACTTTCTCTAGTGCAAATGGATTAGCAACAATAGATGTTACAGCATCAACTCAGAGTTATCGTGTAACATTAAACCAGACTTATGCAAACCCTGATTTAAATTCAAGTTGCTTTGTTGATGTTTTAGTAAATCCAAAAACAACCAGTACATTAGAAGTTGCTGTTTGTAATAACACCTTACCATATTTATGGAATGGGAAAAACTACAGTTTATCTGGAACTTACGATACAACCTTTTCCGCTGCTAATCAATATGGTTGTGACTCTACAGCAACTTTTGTATTAACAGTTAAGGACACGACTACAAGTTCAACGCCTGTGGCAGTTTGTAACAACACCTTACCATATTCATGGAATGGCGCTAACTACTCATTAACTGGAACATACTCAAAACGCTTCCCAGCTGCAAATGCAGTAGGTTGTGATTCTGTGGCTTATTTAGTATTAACGGTTAAGGACACTGCAACAAGTTCAACGCCTGTTGCGGTTTGTAAAAACACGTTGCCTTATTCATGGAATGGTGACAACTATTCTTTAACTGGAACATACTCAAAACGCTTCCCAGCTGCAAATGCAGTAGGATGTGATTCTGTG
>CALQJH020000042.1 GCA_943330835.2 Candidatus Kuenenia stuttgartensis | reverse complement strand
TCAAGAACAGATTGAATCTGGTGTTGGTTGATTACTTCCTGAAGGTAGTTATATTCGAATGAAGAGAAAGCCCTGTTTTGTTTTGTTAAACAATCTTCAACGAAAGGACTAAGTTGATAAATCAATTTGCTGACTTCACTCATGTTTATAATCTTGTTTTAAAATGATCGTTCCGCCCTACTAATATAAAAATACAATAAAAAATGCATTGCATCTTATATGCTATAGGCTTGACTAGTTTTATTTGGTTTGTAAATGAAATTATTAATATAGTAGGGCTTTATTCGATTGGAGTAATCCTGTATTTGAATCAGCCATTATTTCACAATTTATCTAATTAAGAAATACTAAATTATCCACTAATTAAAAAGCCCAGTAATAGATATTTCGGTCGATTATTTATTAATTTTAAACATTTTATTGAATATAAAAAGATAAAAAACTCTTTTATTTAAAATATTTTTTTATCTTTGTTACATAAATTAAAATCTATGTTTTCAAAATCTTGCGAATATGCCATTAAAGCGATGATTTTTGTAGCTAAAAAATCAAAGGAAGAACAAAGGGTTGGCATTAAAGAAATAGCCAAAGGAACAGATGCTCCAGAGCATTTCATGGCTAAGATTATGCAAGATCTCAGCAGAAGAAAGCTTATTCATTCTGTTAAAGGACCTAATGGAGGATTCTATATGGACAAGTTTGATTTGAAAAACTCCTTGGCTGATATTGTAAAAGCTATTGATGGAGATGTGATTTATAAGGATTGTGTACTAGGCTTGAAAGTATGTTCTGAAAAAAATCCTTGCCCAGTTCATTTTGAATTTAAAGAGATCAAAAAAGGTCTGATAAAAATGATAGAAAACAACACTATTGCAGACTTTAATGAGAAGTTGGATAGCGGAAAGTTCTTTCTAAAAAACAAATAATTTGTTTTTTATGAAAAAATAAAGATAATAAGGTATTAATATATTTAATAAAACTTGATTTAGTTTGTTTTTTTGTTAGTCTTTATGAAAGGAAAATATAATTGTTATCATTGTGGAGATTTTTGTATAGATGATATCGTTTCAGATGGTAATCATTTTTGTTGCAATGGCTGTAAACATGTCTACTTACTTCTGAGTGAAAATGGACTTTGCAATTACTATCAATTAGACAATACTCCTGGGATTAAAGTTAAAGGCAAATTCAAAGGAGACAGATTTGCTTATCTTGATGACGAGAGTGTTATTTCAAAACTAATTTTATTTAACAGCAGCCATCAAATCAATGTAAAGTTTTCTTTACCTCAAATTCATTGTTTGTCCTGTATTTATTTGCTTGAAAAACTTCATCAGATTGAATCGGGGATTATTCAATCGAGGGTTAATTTCCAAGAGAAAAATATTTTCCTCTCTTTTAATCCACAATTGATTAGTTTAAGGAAAGTCGTTGAATTGCTTTCTTTCATTGGATATGAGCCTTCTATAAGTATGCAGGACGCAATTAGTGTTAAGGAAAAAAACACGAGTAAAAAACAAATCATACAAATTGGCGTTGCTGGTTTTTGTTTTAGCAATATTATGATGCTAAGCTTTCCTGAATATTTTTCAAGAGGAAATTTAGAGCTCCCTGAACTTCAACAAACTTTTAGCTGGGTTATATTATTATTGTCTATACCCGTATTTATTTACAGTGCGTCTTCCATTTTTTTAAGTGCAATTAACGGATTAAAGCAAAAGAAAATAAATATAGATATACCAATTACTTTGGCTATTCTCATAACATTTTCCAGAAGTTATTTTGAAATTATCACGAATTGTGGTTCTGGATATTTGGATTCAGGAACTGGTATTATTTTCTTTATGTTGATTGGAAGATGGTTTCAAAATAAGTCTTACGATGTTTTATCTTTTGATAGAAAATATCAATCTTATTTTCCTTTGGGAGTAACTATTAAAAAAAACGGAATTGAACAAAATATTCCTATTACAAAATTAGCTATTAATGATATTATTTTAATTAGAAATAATGATTTGATTCCTGCAGATTCATTGTTGATGGAAGGAGATGCCAATATCGATTATAGTTTTGTAAATGGAGAAAATATACCTCAACAAAAAAATGTTGGAGATTTATTATATGCTGGTGGAAAACAATTAGGCACCTCTATTTTACTAAGAGCTATAAAAATTCCCTCACAGAGTTATCTAACTGAATTGTGGAACAACAGCATCTTTGAAAAGAATAAAGAAAAAAAAGATTCTTTTATTCATCCATGGAGTAAATATTTCACCTTGGTTCTCTTATCCATTGCGTTTATAGCCTCTATTTATTGGCAATGGGCTGACCCTTCAAAAGTATTATTAGTGCTCACTTCTGTATTGATTATAGCTTGTCCTTGTTCTTTGTTGCTTTCTGCAACTTTCACTTTCGGCAATATGATGCGAATTATAGGTAAGCATCAACTATTCCTTAAAAATGCTACTGTGATAGAGTCTCTTGCAAAAATCAATCATATCGTTTTCGATAAAACGGGTACGATTACCAGTCAGCAAAAGACTGCAATAAATTATAGGGGCATTCCTCTTTCGCCTTTGGAAAATGATTTGATTAAATATACAACGGCTAATTCTTCTCATGTATTGAGTCGTTCTTTAAACAGTCACTTTTCTGTGCTATCTAATATGGTGAGTCCTTCATTTTTAGCATATTGCGAAGAAGGTGGTAAAGGGATATTTGCAAAAACTGCTGAAACAGAATTGCGTTTAGGAAATAGTGATTTTACTGCTTCCGATTTATTGAATAACTCCTTGAAAAGTTCTGCTGTTCATGTAAACATCAATGATAACTATAAGGGTTATTTTGAAATAGTGCATCCTTATCGTGAAGGATTGGATGAAATGGTTTCAAAATTGAAAAAAAAATACAGATTGCATGTTTTGTCTGGAGACAATGATGCTGAAAAATCTACACTGCAACAGATTTTTGGAAATGATACAGTTATTAATTTCTCAGTAACTCCACAGGGTAAATTGGAGTATATAAAAGCACTTCAAAAGAAAGGCGCGAATGTATTGATGATAGGAGATGGGTTAAACGATGCCGGAGCATTAATGCAGGCCAATGTTGGAATTGCAGTAAGTGAAAACAGCGCTCAATTTTCTCCTGCTTGTGATGCAATAATTGATGCATCTTCCCTTAATAAGTTGCCATCAATCTTAAAATATACGCGAATGAGTAAAGTTAATATTTCCATAGGATTTGCAGTTTCGATACTATATAATATAATAGGAATTTCATTAGCAGTTCAAGGAAAAATCTCTCCTGTTGTCGCAGCTATATTAATGCCTGTCAGTAGTATTAGTATTGTACTGATTGCTATGATTACATCAAAGTGGAGTGAGAAATTATTGAAATTATCAATTATAAAATCATGAGTGCTTTATTCTTACTTCTTGGAGTTAGTATCATTATTGCGATTTCTTTTTTAATTGCATTTATATGGAGTGTAACCACCGGACAGTATGATGACGAATTTACTCCTTCGGTTAGAATACTTTTTGAAGACGATAGGAATAAGAAATCTAAAAACGATCAATCAACAATAGAAAAAAAATCATCACATGCAAACTGAAAAATTTTATTACGACAACAAAACGGTTAGAAATTTTGCTTATGCCACTATTTTGTGGGGAATAGTTGGAATGCTTGCCGGCTTATGGGTATCATTACAATTGGTGTTTCCTTCGTTAAATATTACCCAATATGGTTCATTCGGTAGGTTGAGGCCCTTACATACGAATGCAGTTATTTTCGCCTTCGTAGGTAATGGTATTTTTATGGGGGTTTATTATTCATTGCAGCGCTTATGTAAAGCAAGAATGTATAATGATACACTTAGTAAAATTCATTTCTGGGGTTGGCAATTGATTATTGTTTTTGCTGCAATTACTTTACCATTAGGTATTACTTCTGGCAAAGAATATGCTGAACTGGAATGGCCTATTGATATTGCGATTACATTGATATGGGTGGTGTTTGGATGGAATATGTTTGCCACTATTATTAAAAGAAGAGAGAAGCATTTGTATGTAGCTATCTGGTTTTATATAGCCACTTTTGTAACGGTAGCAGTATTGCACATTGTTAATTCCTTCGAATTGCCAGTGACGTTGTTTAAAAGTTATTCCTGGTATGCAGGCGTACAGGATGCATTGGTGCAATGGTGGTATGGACATAATGCAGTTGCATTTTTTCTAACCACACCTTATTTGGGAATGATGTATTACTTTATGCCAAAAGCGGCGAATAGGCCTGTTTATTCATATCGGTTATCGATTATACATTTTTGGGCATTAATATTTTTATATATCTGGGCCGGTCCTCATCATCTTTTGTATACAGCATTACCCAACTGGGCGCAGTCTCTAGGCGTTGTATTCTCTTTCATGTTGATTTTTCCAAGCTGGGGAGGTATGATTAATGGGTTGCTAACGTTAAGGGGTGCATGGGACAGGGTTAGAGATGACGTTATATTGAAATTTATGGTAGTTGCTGTAACAGCATATGGCATGGCTACTTTTGAAGGCCCGATGTTGGCGTTAAAAAACGTAAATGCAATTGCACACTTTACTGATTGGATTATTGCACACGTTCATATTGGCGCACTCGGATGGAATGGGATGCTCACCTTTGGTATCATTTATTGGTTAATACCAAGAATATTTAGCACAACTTTATTTTCTAAAAAACTAGCCCATAACCATTTTTGGCTGGCCACTTTAGGAATGATATTTTATGCTGTTCCTATGTATTGGGCAGGTTTTACACAAAGTAGTATGTGGAAACAATTCACAGAAAGCGGACAATTAAAATATTCGTTTTTAGAAACTGTTACTTATCTAAAACCATTTTATGCTATGCGTTCCTTTGGCGGCACTTTGTATTTAATTGGAGTGGTGTTAATGGTCTACAATATTTACAAAACTGTTAAGTCTGGTAAGCTAGTTGAAAATGAAGTTGCAGAAGCGCCTCCATTAGTTGTAGAACATAAGAGACAATCTGGAGAGCATTGGCACAGATGGATTGAGAGAAAGCCTGTTTACTTAATGGTGTTGAGTTTGATTGTTATTTTAATTGGCGGTGCTATTGAACTTATTCCTACATTTTTAATTAAATCGAATGTGCCTACAATTAGTAGTGTAAAACCTTATACACCTTTAGAATTGCAGGGTCGTGATATCTATATTCGTGAGGGTTGTTATGTATGTCATTCTCAGATGGTTCGTCCTTTTAGAAGTGAAACTGAGCGTTATGGAGAATATTCTAAAGCCGGTGAATTTGTTTACGATCATCCTTTTCAGTGGGGCAGTAAGAGAACAGGTCCTGATTTGGCTCGTGAAGGGACGGGCAATCTCAAGAAGACTGATGGCTGGCATTTCAGACATTTACGCGAACCGTCTTCCATGAGTGAAGGCTCCATTATGCCAGCGTATTCATTTATGCTCGAACAAAATTTAGATACCTCTAGTACTGCTGCTAAAATCAGGGCTATGCAAACAATGGGAGTGCCTTATGAAAAGAATTTTGATAGGAAGGCCAATCAACTCCTGATGGAGCAGGCGAATAAGATCAGCAAAAACTTACTTTCTGACAGTATTAGAGTGTCACCCAGAAAAGAAGTAATAGCGATTATTGCTTATCTGCAAAGATTAGGAAAAGACATTAGTAAACCTTAAAACAATAACCATGTTTAAATTTATTAAACAATATGCAAGCACTATAGAGAACTGTCAGGTATATCCGATGATTTCGCTTATTATCTTTTTTGTCTTTTTTGTTGTATTGCTTTGGTTTGTGATTAAAATGGATAAAAAGAGTGTAACCCATCTTTCCAATATACCATTAGACAAACCAGAAATCGAATCTAATCATTAATAAAAATCAGTTTATGTTATACAAACTCAATAAAATAGGGGTCTTCCTTTTTACCCTTTTCCTACCATGTCTTGGGTTCTCTCAAGAATCCATTCCTAAGATTGAATCATCAAGTAATAATTTATTGGCAACAGTGATGATTATTATTGCTGTGGTATTAATATTTGTAATCTGGGGTATGGGTCAGGTACTTATCGTGTTATCTAATCAGCTAACCGAAAAAAATAAAAATAGTTCCAAGTTGCTCCCCACAATTGTTGTAGGGATGCTGTTACTTTCTCAAACATCTTATGCTCAAGTTAATTCAGTCAATTCAGTTTCGACCGATCAATTTTATAATTACGGAGGAATGGGGTATACAGGATTTTGGATGACGGCTTCCATTATTTTTCTAGAGCTTATTGCTATATTATTCCTGATGTTTTTTATCAAAAGGATTCAGCAGGAACTGATTCCGGAAAGCACAAAGAAGGCGTTCTCCATATTTCATTCATGGAAAAGTTTGGATAAAAAAATCTTTACGAAAGCAGTTGCTATTGAAAAAGAAGCGGATATTCTTCTTGATCACGATTATGATGGAATTAAGGAGTTGGATAATGCACTTCCCCCATGGTGGAAGTATGGCTTCTATTTTACAATTGTAGTTGCAATTATTTATCTCTTGAATTTCCATGTGTTTGGATATGGCAAAAATCCAACCGAGGAATATTTGGCAGAAGTAGAACAAGCCAAAATTCAAGCAAATTCTTATGCTTCAAAAAATTCAGAAAATGTCGACGAGTCAAATATTCAGATGCCCTTAAAGAGTGGATTAGATGAGGGGAAAGAGATTTTTTCTTCTATTTGTTGGACTTGCCATGGAAAAGCTGGAGAAGGTGCTACAGGACCTAACTTGACAGATGCTTATTGGATACACAAAGGTTCTTTGAATGACATCTTTGCATCTATCAAACATGGTTATCCGGATAAAGGAATGCAGGCTTGGGAGAAAAATTATTCTCCAAAGCAAATCAATAATCTCGCAGGATATATTACAACACTGCAAGGAACGAAGCCTCTAAATCCAAAAGAGCCACAAGGGGATTTGTTTATTGCAGATAAATCTAATCAGGGAGGCAGTTCAACAGACTCACTTATTAAATCAAAAAAATAAAATGTCAGAGACAGAAGAATTACATGATGAAAGTTTCAGGGATTCGGTTGCTACCATTTCTATTGAGGGCAAAAGGAACTTTATATTTCCTCAAAAACCAAAAGGGGGCCATTATAATTTAAGAACTGTTTTTAGCATATTTTATTTAGTGATTTTTTTTTCATTGCCTTTTATTAAAGTCTCAGGAGATCCATTGTTCATGTTGAATGTCCTAGAACGTAAATTTATTATTTTCGGCATGATTTTTTGGCCACAAGATTTTTTCATTTTCGGATTAGCAACAATCACATTTATCGTTTTCATTATTTTATTTACAATCATTTTTGGCAGGGTTTTTTGCGGATGGGCCTGTCCACAAACTATATTCATGGAAATGGTATTCCGAAAAATTGAATATTGGATTGATGGAGATGCATCCGATCAGGCAAGGCTTCATAAAAGAAAATGGGATACAGAAAAGCTTATAAAACGAGTAACTAAGTTTATATTATTTTTCATCATCTCTTTCATCATCGCTAATTTCTTTCTGGCATATCTGATTGGGATGGATGTATTAATTAATCATATTAGTCATCCTTTTGAAAATCTTGTTACCCTATTTTCACTGCTCCTTTTTACAAGTATTTTTATGTTTGTTTATTGGTGGTTTAGAGAACAAGTGTGTATTGTTGTTTGTCCGTATGGAAGATTACAAGGTGTATTATTAGATAAAAATTCAATTATAGTTGCGTATGATTATGTAAGAGGCGAGCCCAGAGGAAAAATAAAACATGAAGAAAAAAAAGATGGCACCCATCATCATACGGGGAATTGTGCCAATTGTAAAAATGGATGTAAGAATATAAATAAATCAGCATGATGAACGGTGATTGTATAGATTGCAAGGCTTGTGTTCGAGTATGTCCAACTGGAATTGATATTCGAAATGGCACACAATTGGATTGTATTAATTGTACAGCTTGTATGGATGCCTGCGATGCAATAATGATTAGTTTAAAAAAACCAATTGGTTTAATTCGCTATGCCTCAGAAAATAGTATTAGTGAAAATAAAAGGTTGACGATTACCAATCGTGTTAAAGCTTATTCAGTGGTACTCTTATTGCTTTTGTCCTTTCTGATTTATTTATTAATAAGCAGAAATAATTTGGATGCAAGATTAATGAGAACTTCCGGTCAAACATATACATCTATGCTAGATGGCAGAATCAGCAACTTATATAATCTAAAATTAATCAACAAAACACATGATGATATTACGATTCGTCTGAAATTAGAAAATGTGCCGGGTGAAATATCACTTTTAGAAGGCAAGAGGATTGTTGTAAAGAAATCAGACTATGAATCAGTTCAGTTTTTTGTAAAACTAAATAGGGCCACTATTAAAAGCTGGAAAACAACATTAGTTATTGGATTATATGATTCGAGCACAAGAATAAATACTATCAGGGCTACTTTTATTGGGCCCGAAATTTATAATTAAAAAAATAATCGTCATGAGCTGGGGTAAAAAAATCATGTTTGTATATATTGTTTTCGTAGCGGGCATTCTTTTCTTAGTCTACAAGTCTTCTAGTCAGAAAGTAGATCTTGTAACACCGGATTATTATAAAAAAGAACTTGCTTTTGAACATACTATTGAAGAAAGGGAGCGGGTTAATGCCTTGTCGGGAAAAACCAGCTTTTGCCAAATTGATTCCGAACTCATAATTACATTGCCAAAAGAAATGATGAATAAGTCTGTAGAAGTTGATGCTACATTGTATTGCCCTTCTGATAAAGAAAAGGATATTCATTTTAATACATCAACATCAAGTGGGAAATTTAAATGGACTCTTTCTTTAGAGACCAAAGGTTATTTTGAAATACATCTGCGTTGGATTGCTGATCAGCTTGCTTTTTACCAAGAAGATAAATTATTTATTAAATGACAGCCTTAATTACATCCGCATTTTTTCTTGGAGCATTAGGAAGTACGCATTGTATTGGCATGTGTGGTCCTATAGCCCTTTCATTGCCTTCTATAAACAATAGCCCTTCATCTAAGTTCATCAGCAGTTTATTATACAATACAGGCCGAGTTATTACTTATACGGTGATAGGTTTTATAGTTGGGTTATTAGGGAAGTCGTTTTTTATTATGGGGTTGAAAAATGTTGTATCAGTTTTTCTTGGAATAACGGTGTTGTTTTTTTTTCTGTTTCCCTATTTTAAAAAGCGATTTGAAAAAGCAGCATTGCTGAACAATTTTTATAAAAACATCAGAAAGAAGATCATGATTCTTTTTAATAAAAAAAACAATGCTGCAGTATTGATTATTGGATTATTGAATGGTTTATTACCTTGCGGGTTGATTTATATTGCAACTATTGGCGCTGCATCAACTAATAGTCCACTTGAAAGCATGCTATTTATGGCTACGTTTGGAATCGGTACCATTCCATTAGTTTGGGCCTTTTCTTTTTTCGGACAATTGATAAGGCACAAACTTAAAAATGTTTTTAAATACACTTACCCAGCAATAGTCTTTACAATGGCATGCCTCTTGATATTAAGAGGTTTAGGGGATAATAATATAATGGGGTCAAATAAAAATCAAAATATAACTCACAGCGTTATCATGGAATGTCATAAATAATTTCGAAAAAATATTTTCATTATAGACGTGATTTTTATTAAAATAGTTGATCCGATTATGTAGTTTGATCACAAATGTATTAATGTGACTTGAATCCTAAAATCTACAGGCATTTTTTCAAAACACCTTTTCATTATGGGGAACTGTTCTTTTGATTTATATGGAGAATTGTAGCTGTTCTTATTTAATTATAACGCTCCTCAATTTAAAAATCATTAAATTATTTCAGTTGAAATAATCTAACCAGTCAAT
>CALQJH020000041.1 GCA_943330835.2 Candidatus Kuenenia stuttgartensis | reverse complement strand
TCTTAATGAAAATGAAGCGCAGCATTTTTGGCCAGTTCATAAAGAGTACAATAAAGAATTGAAAGCTATTCATAAAGAAACCCTTCCAGAGCTGGATGAAGAAGAGGCACTATTGAATGTTAAAAAAAATTACAGAGACCGCTTTTTCAAAATTCTTGGAAACGAACGAACAGAATTATTTTATAAAAAAGAGCGTGAATTCAAAGATAAACTTGTAAAAAAGTTACGCGAAAAAAGAATGGGGCAACACAAAGACAAAAGGAATGATGCACTTCAAAATAATTCTAAAAATTAACACTACAGTGTCACCATTGGGGTTTTGATATCATGATAAAATAAAAATGTCCAATGTTCCTCTTTCCCTTTTTGCCACCAGTCAGTTCTTAATTGCATACTTTTTTTTCCGTCAAAATCATATTTGGCAACAAACTTACTTTTCATTTGTTGATGCTGAGGTGCATCATCTGCACCATAAAATACTTTTTGACTGTCCTCCTCTATCCAAAAAACCTGATGAAAGGGTGAATGTGCTGAAGTGGTACTATAATGTATATAATCATCAATAATTCCATTGTCTTCCAACAATACCAAGTGAGCAGAGCTACTGTTGAGCACTTCAAATTTTTCGGGCTTATAAGATGGATTGCCAGGTTTTGAAGCCAATGCTAATTCGCTTTTGTTAATATAATAAGTGGCATTAGGAAAACTTAAAAAAGAACGATGAAGTATTTGATCAAACTTGCCAATTCCGCCAGCATGGTCTTTATGCAAATGGCTCAACAAAACTTTAGAAACACTTGAAGGATCAATATTGTTATTGATTAAATTTTGATGAATGAGCAGTATATCCTGTTTATTAGTAAAGCCAAGTCCGCAATCCAAAAGAATAATGTCCTTTTTTGTAATGACAACAAATGGCTGAATTTCTACAAGCAAACTTCCAGTGGACCTTTTTTGTAAATCATCGGAATTTTTATCAAAAGGGATAAATTCTTTTGTATGGTCAATCGTATAACTGCCTTCACTTAATGGTATTATTTTCATCATGAGTAAGAGTGCTTCAATTGAAGTTATTGGAATATTTTTATTTTATTGGCAAAAATACTTGCTTGAATTCGGTAAATAAATTTTACTCCACAATTTTCTATAAAAAAATGGTTTCCTTTGTAACCATGTCAATATTTTTCACCTCACTTAATTCCGGCAGTAATGGCAATTGTTATTACATTGGAAATGCTTCAGAAGCCGTTTTAATTGATGCGGGCTTATCTTGTAAAGAGACTGAAAAAAGAATGAAGTCGCTCGATCTTTCCATGGAGTTGGTAAAAGCCATTTTTATTTCACACGAACATATTGATCATGTTAAAGGAGTAGAAGTTTTAGCCAAGAAATATGGATTTCCAGTTCATATTACAAATCAAACCTTGCAAAATTGTAGAACACCTATTCCAAAGAGCCAGGCAATTCCATTAATGAGCTACAACCCTGTATCTATTGGCAATTTAATCATTACCGCCTTTCCGAAATTCCACGACGCTATTGATCCGACCAGTTTTATTATTGAATACAATTCCATCAAAGTGGGCGTATTTACTGATATTGGTTCGGTTTGCGATCATGTAATCAAACATTTCAAAGAATGTAATGCTGTTTTCTTAGAAGCTAACTATGATGAGTATATGCTCGAAAATGGGCACTACCCTTTCCATCTTAAAAAAAGAATCAGTGGCAATGATGGGCATTTGTCTAACAAACAGGCATTAGATCTCTTTACTACCCACCAATCAGATTCTTTATCTCATTTATTACTTTCTCATTTATCACAAGAAAATAATGATCCGAAATTAGTATTGGATTTATTTAAAGCGCATAGTAAAAAAACGGAAATCATTCTTGCGACAAGACATGAACATACCGCACTTTATGCTATAGAAAGTAAACAGAAAAAAATAACAAAACGCATAACACAGTTGAATCTCTTTCAATAATCAAACCATTCTCATCGTAATACCATCTGTCTATCCGCATCTAATTTTACAAGGATAAAAATCAATATGGTAAAAGTTAATAAGGAAGACCCTCCGTAACTCATCAGCGGTAATGTAATTCCTATAACTGGGGCAAGTCCAATTGTCATACAAATATTAATTGCCACATGAAAGAAAATAATCGAAGCAACGGAATAGGCATATACTCTACTAAACGTACTTCTTTGTCTTTCAGCAATCAGTACAATACGAAGTAACAGAGCAAGATAAAGCAACATCAATATGGTGCATCCTATAAATCCAAAATTCTCTCCCAATGAAGTGAAAATAAAATCTGTATGTTGTTCCGGAACAAAATCTCCTTGAGTTTGTGTTCCTTTTAAAAATCCTTTTCCCCAGAATCCACCTGAGCCAATGGCGATTTTTGATTGCTTTACATTGTAATTTTCTTTATTTGCTTTATCTTTCTTTTTGTTGATTCCAGCTGATGAGAAATCTGCAGTGGTTTCATTATCGTAAGGATTATTTTGTCCCACCATACTAAAAATACGATCTGCCTGGTACTTTTGAAAAACATGTTTAAATAAAAAAGGAACAATCAATCCTACAAATAAAACACTCGTCATCCATGCGCCAATCAGAAAAACTAAAATTGATTTATTTCGTTTAAATTTTCTCTTCAAAAAATAAATTAAAAACATGATCAATAATGAAATGGCAATAATTAATTGGAGTGCGGTAAACAATAAAGCTGTTACCAATAGTATTCCAAGAGAGGCTCCAGCTATCAAATAAATTGGTGGGAACCCTTCTCTGTACATTGGGAGTAAAAAAGTGAAATACACCAATGCCAAACCTGTTTCATTCTGAAGCAAAGAAAAAACAATAGGTAAAAAGCAGATGCCGGCAGCTATGAGATGAGATTTCGATTTGGTGAAATTTGTCTCGGGTCTTGATAAATATTTTGACAATGCTAATGCAGTAAAAATCTTACAGGTTTCAACAGGTTGTAAATTCATGAAGCCCAATGGAATCCAGCTTTTAGAGCCATTCACATTTTTTCCAATAAAAAAAGTAAGTACCATTAAGACTATTCCCAGCAGGTATAAAATATTGGGTGTTGCAGTAAATATCTTGCTATCCATCAGCAGAATAAAAGTAGCCAGTACGATACAAACAATAAGATAGATAAATTGCTTACTGTAATTTTTCTTAAATGCAAGTAAGCTTTTAAAAAAATCGTCGTTGGCTTTATACTCCACCGAAAATATACACAACAATCCAATGACGGCAATGATGGCATACAGCCATATAATTACCCAGTCTTTTTCAGTTGATATGATTGGTCTTCTTTTATACATATTAAGGTCTGGTCAACTTTTTTTTTGGTTTCGGCTTAGTATTTAAAATGATGTTATTTTTTTGTGATGGTAATATTCCCACCGACTTAACTTCTTTTTCATTAGGTTTCTTTTCTACTGGCTTTTCTTTTTTCAAATTATTAAGTTCGTCATTATCAATCTGGTCTTCATCCAAACCAACGGTGTCTTTTATAAATTTTATATACCCTTTTGAAAGTAAGTATTCCAAATCTTTTGCGTGACGTAAAGAATCTTGTTTTCTTATTTCAATAAAAATTCTTTTCGGCATTAAATTAAGATTAGACAATTGTTCAATTTTAGCCAGCCTTGCTTTATCTGTGATGGAATCCTTTAAATATTTTTCAATCATCAAGCCCACAATCGGGGCTGCATAGGTTCCACCAAATCGTCCACTGTTTTCAACCACACACATAATAGCTATTTTAGGATTATCTCTTGGGGCAAATCCACAAAAGAAAGAGTGATTTTGCTGTTTGACGCCTTTATAATAATTCTCAACAGTACCCGTTTTTCCACAAATAACTATATCACTCACTTTAGCTCCTACACCAGTTCCTCTTTCCACTACGCTTTGCATCCCATCATGAACTGCTTCAAATATATACTCCGGAATAAATGTGGGATTGATTGTTTTTTTATACTTTTTAAGCAACTCGAATTTATCTCCTCCATCAATGGAATCAACAACATGTGGGGTATAATACCAGCCTTTGTTTGCTATATAAGCCATCTCATTTGCCACTTGAAGAGGCGTAACCGAAACCTCTCCTTGTCCGATACTTACTGATCTGAAAGTGCAAAAATTCCATCTTCCATTACCGTATATTTTATTGTAATAGGCAGGCTTGGGAATATTACCTGATTTTTCTGAAGGAATATCAACACCAAGTTTATGGCCTAACCCAAAGCCGTACATGTAATTATCCCAATTAGACAATGCGCTATCTACGGTTGGAAATTTCGGGTTGTTGATAACCTTTTGCATCACATTGGCGAAGTAGGTATTGTCAGAAACTGCTATAGCGTTTCGCAGATCGAAAGTCCCTAAATCCAAACAATGCATGGGCTTTGCACCACCGCAACCATAAAAGGCCCCTGAGCAGGTGAATTTTGTATCCGTTGTAATTACACCTTCATGTAAACCTACCAACGCCTGCAAGGTTTTAAAAGTAGATCCCGGTGAATAGGTTGCGCTCACTGTTCTATTCAATAACGGCAAAGCTGGATTAAGAAATAATTCGGAAAAATGTTTGCGTCTATTGCTTCCCGTTAAATAATTTGGCTGATAAGTAGGCGCACTTACCATGGCAAGTATTCCTCCGGTTTTAGGATCAATAGCAACAATCGATCCTAATTTATTTTTCATTAGTTTCTCTCCCAATTGCTGGAGTTCAATATCAATCGACGTATATAGATTTTGTCCTGCAACTGCAGTAGTATCGAAACGACCTTTTTCCAGTCTTTCTGTCAATCTGTTTTTGTTATCCCTTTTCCAATATTCAATTCCACGCTCTCCCATTAATACTTTTTCATAGGTTCTTTCCAAGCCGGTCATCCCTGCATAATCACCTGCGACATAACCTTCGGAAGGATGTTTTTTTAAAAAATTAGTATCCACTTCTGCCGTATATCCTAAAACGTTAGCTGCAGCATCATAAGGAAAACTTCTTATCGAACGATCCTGAAGATAAAACGCAGGAGAGAATTTATAAAGAGACTCGTTTAGTTTTGCTGTTTTTTCATCGCTTAATAAAGCCTCAAAAACAGATGGCCTGGACCTCCCGTTTTTTATAATCAACTCTATTATTTTCTTTTTGAATTGTACCGTATCTATTTCTAAGATTTGGCACAACGCAAAAGTATCGATGCCTTTAAGTTTATTCGGCGTGACCATTAAATCAGCAATATTCGTATTTTGAAGAATGGCATTCTTCTTACGGTCAAATATAATTCCTCTGTCAGGGTAAATTACCTTCCGGAACATTCCTTGGTCTTCAGCAAGAGCTTTGTATTTACTCGTAAAAATTTGCAATGTTAATAGACGTACTATAATAATTACGAACAATGCAATAAAAATCAGTCTGATAATATTTTTTCTAGACTCATTATATACAGGCACGAAGTAGAAGTTTAACTGTTATTACTTTAATAGTAAATGATAATTGAATTTGTAAAATTCGAATAAAAATATGACAATTTGCTATTTAGTATTCGTTCTGAATTTTTGGCTTCTCGAAAAAAGCAACTCCGTAATTACTATTAATAATAAGCTGATGAGTGTTGATAAAATAGTTTTTATGAAAAAATAACCAGCATCTGCAAATTGCCAGGATTCCAATAAAAATAGCCAGCCATTATGAAGTAATGTTAACAGACAAATGTAAATAAGATAAGGCGTAACGCCACCCATACTCTTAAAAGACGGTTCGTCATAATTGGCTTCAGCACCTTGTTGAGATATTAATAAATTGATGATAAAGGGTCTGATATAAGCAATCAAAACACAAGCTGCTGTGTGAAAGCCAGGATGGTGCCTGAAACTGTCAATCGTAAACCCTAATAAAAAAGCAATCAACATCAATAAGGTTCGATTCATTTTAAATGGCAGCCATAAAATGAAAACCATATACAGATATGGCGTCGCCATCTGATGAAGGATAACCTTATCAAGAACGAAAACCTGAAAAAAAATCAAGCTGACAAATCTAATAATATATTTAACAATCCTACTCATGTTTATTATACGTTCTAGGGTTGACTGTTTACTTTTTCAAGAATACGCTGAACACCATCCTGATCAGCATTTTGTATGATATACACGTACTGTAGATTATAAAAATTTGCGGCGCTGTTACACTCCACTTTGAAATTATTGTTGCTCTTTTCTTTATACACTGCAGTTACTTTTCCGATGTTCATTCCCAAAGGGAAAGCCGTACTAAATCCACTGCTGATAATGGCATCACCTTTTGAAATTTTGGCACTTTTAGGAATTCCTGTCAATAATAACAGGTTGGGCGCTTTGCCTTCCCAGCTTATCGTTCCGGTTTCTCCACTTTTAAACAGTTTGCCACTAATGTGACTATCCTTATGCAACAGCGACATTACAACTGCATATTTTTCATCAACAGCAGTCACAATACCCACGACGCCGCCATTAGGATCTATTACGCCCATGCCTTCTTTTATTTTTTCAAGACTTCCTTTATTTAAGACAATATAATTGCTTTGAGAAGAAACAGCATTGTAAATTACCCTTGCTCCCAGATAAGTATACTTTCTAAATTGATTAATGGAATCGACATTGATAGAATCAGCAACAAATTTTGAAGCGGCATCGGGTAAGGAGAAATCTGCTTTCAGTTTATTATAAAGCGATTCATTTGCCTTTAACAAGGAATCGTTAGTTTGTCTTAAATAAAAATATTGCTGAACATTACTGTAACGGCTATTAATCTTCCCCGTTATATTATTAAATACGCTACCAAAAGCAGCTTGATGAAACTTACTATAGTTTACAATAAGATAAATGGAAAACCCCTGTATAAAGAGAAAAAGCAGTAAATTAAAATGTCGTCGGATGAATAGAAATATATTTCTCAACTGCTATAGAAATTTAGGAGCACACAACAGTAATACCCTTTTTGAAAATAGTTATTAAAAAACTACCTCATTACAAATGGGAATCTGTCATAATTTTTTAATGCAATTCCAGTTCCTCTTACAACGCTCTTTAGTGGATCATCAGCGATATGAACAGGAAGTTTTATTTTATTCATAAGCCTTTTATCTAAACCGCGCAACAACGACCCACCACCGGTAATATAAAGACCACGGCGATAGATATCCGCAGCTAATTCGGGAGGAGTTGTTTCTAATGCTTTTAGAATAGCTTCTTCAATTTTAAAAATACTTTTGTCTAAGGCCTCTGCTACTTCCTGATAACTCACCATTACTTGCTTAGGAATTCCAGTAACCAAATCTCTGCCGTTTACAGGAATATCATCTGGAGGATTATCCAAATCTTTCATCGCTGCCCCTACTTGTATTTTGATTTGTTCCGCAGTACGCTCTCCTATCAATAAACTATGGTATCTTCTTAGAGCCTCCATAATATCAGCAGTAAACTCATCGCCTGCAATTCTGATACTTTGATCACATACGATTCCTGCTAATGCGATAACTGTAATACCTGTTGTACCACCGCCAATATCTATAATCATATTTCCAACGGGCTCTTCTACATCTATTCCAATACCAAGAGCTGCAGCCATTGGCTCATGAATCAAATAAACTTCTTTTGCACCTGCCTGCTCCGCACTATCTCTAACCGCTCTTTTTTCAACTTCTGTAATACTACTGGGAATACAAATCATCATCCTCCAGCTCGGAGCAAATAATGGCTTCTTTGGATAGACCAATTTAATCAGCTCTCTAATCATTAATTCAGCTGCGTTGAAATCGGCAATAACGCCATCTCTTAATGGACGTACGGTACGAATACTTTCATGAGTCTTTTCGTGCATCATCAAAGCCTTCTTTCCAACAGCCAAAAGTAACTTAGGATTATTTCTGTCCAATGCAACAATTGATGGCTCATTTACTACTACTTCACCATTATGAATGATTAATGTATTGGCCGTACCAAGATCAATTGCGATTTCCTGTGTAAAAAAATTAAAAATGCCCATATTTGTCTATATAAATCTGGAGTAATGGTATTCAAACAAAGTTGATGTAATTTATTGGATTTAACAACGCGAAGTGATTTATTTTAAAACTATTTTTAAAACCCTTTTTTTATTATTAAACAGCTTTGTCTGATTTTTTTTACTAACAATATTAGTGTTGAACCGACCGATAATGAGCTTGTTAAACAATCGTAATTAATTTTCTCTCTCTAATGTTAAAATAAATTTCCTATTTTGAGTGCTTATAGTACTTAATTTATCCATTAATACAACTTAAATCTTAAAAACTATGGCAGTAGGAACATCTGATAGCAAACATCCATCGGGACTGTATGTGCTATTTTTTACAGAAATGTGGGAGCGCTTCAGCTATTATGGCATGCGGGCACTCTTCGTTTTATTTATGACCAAAGCTTTATTATTTGATAAGGCACTAGGTTCTCAAATTTATGGCAGTTATACCGGATTGGTATACTTAACGCCTCTACTAGGCGGATATATGGCGGATCGTTATTGGGGAAACAGAAAATCAATTATAGTTGGCGGTGTACTTATGGCCATCGGACAAATGTTTATGTTTTTCGCAGGAACATTTTTTCAACAGGCAGACATCGCTACTCCATTGATGTTTACCGGACTTGGGTTTTTGATTTTGGGTAACGGATTTTTCAAGCCGAACATCTCTACGATGGTTGGCCAGCTCTATCCTCCGGGAGACAAAAGAGTGGATTCCGCTTTTACCATTTTCTACATGGGCATCAATTTAGGTGCATTTATCGCACCTCTTCTTTGTGGTTATTTGGGCGATACTGGAAATCCTGCAGATTACCGTTGGGGATTTTTAGTTGCTTGCATAGGCATGTGTTTGAGTTTGGTAGTATTTATTACGCTGAAAAATAAACATATCGTTACTCCAGATGGTGAGCAAATTGGAGAAAAGCCAAATTCAGCTCGGGAGGTTAATGTATCGGGAGAAAAAGTTCCTGTTAATTACAAGTCAATGGCCATCTGGGGTGGATTGTTCTTAGTACTAATGTTTGTTTTCCTAAATATGCTTGGAATGGATTTAGTGGGGTCTTTCATATTTTCACTAACCATTGCTGCTCCTGGATACATCATCACGGATCCTTCACTAAGTAAAATAGAGCGCCAACGCATTTGGGTAATTTATATCGCTGCATTTTTTGTAATTTTCTTTTGGGCAGCATTCGAACAGGCAGGGGCATCTCTGACTTATTTTGCAGAAGAGCAAACAGATAGAAGCTTTTTTGGCAAGAATATTCCTACATCCTATTTCCAATCTATTAATGCAGTAGCCATTGTTATCTTCGCTCCATTGTTTGTTTGGCTTTGGGGATGGATGGGAAAACGAAATTTAGAACCGGCTTCTCCTTTCAAACAGGCATTAGGTCTGTTTTTATTAGCTATTGGTTATTTAGTAATTGCATTTGGTGTAAAAGGATTAGATCCAAGCACCAAAGTAAGTATGGTATGGCTGGTAAGCTTGTACACGATACACACTTTTGGTGAATTGTGTTTGTCGCCAATTGGATTATCGATGGTAAATAAATTATCTCCCGTAAAATTGGCTTCTTTATTAATGGGCGTTTGGTTTTTATCAACCGCTGCTGCCAATAAATTTGCGGGTACTTTAAGCGCCTTGTATCCTGAAGAAGTAAAAATCGAAAAAGTGTTTTCAGCAAAAGCAAGCCCTGTAGCCATGAGCATTCTTAATAATGATACTCATAAAATACCAGATAATGTATGGACTGATTCTAAAGGAAGTTCTTCATTGAAATTGGCAACAGCCATTAAAAGTGCTGATACAGACAGCTTGTCTTCCTTAATGGTAGATTCTGTTAAAACCGCAACAGTATCTAATTATTATTTAAAAGTAATTAAGTCTGCTAATGGGAATTTTGACCACGCACTGATGTT